>NZ_RAWP01000030.1:0-94710 GCF_003668935.1 Corallococcus sp. AB032C
ACGAAGCCGCCAGCTTCCACACGTCCACCGCCTCGTTGGACAGCAGCCGGTCCACCTGCTTGATGCCGTGCTTCTGCACCCCGCCTCGCGCCCACGCCAGCGCCTGGCCAATCGCGTGCACCGACAGGGACGCGGCGTGCACCCCGCCCAACGTCGCGTGCGCCAGCGACAGCACCCCAGGAACCTCAGCACCTGCTCTTCGTTGATGGCCACCTTGCGTCCCAGCATGGCTTCTCTTCCTGTCCCCCACCACTCCGCCTCGCATGGGCCTGTCAGGCAGGCGGCTGGCGATCAGCTTGCCGAAATGAGGGGATCTCTCAGGTTTCCCATCGCCCTGGTTGCGGGTTCGAATCCCGCCCCCAGCACACGCCTGAGCCCGTCTGACGCCTACTCGAGTTGGAGGCCGCAGTCGCTGCAGGCGCCCGCCACCAGAGCGGCGGCCGTTCCGCAGGCCGGGCAGGGAGGCTCTCCCTCTTCCTCGGTGGCTTCTGACGGGGCGGAGGGCATCAGGCGGGGAGCCGCACCCTCTGGCATCAGACCCTCGCGGCGCACCGTCTCCAGCCATCCCTGCTGGAGCAGGGCGGCCACCCGGGGCCCATCCTCGGGCCGCACCAGAACCTGGAACTTCGGAGAACAGCCGACCTTGCCGCACGCCTCACGGTGGACGAGGGCGGGGACGTCCGCGTCCAGGAAGCCCTCCACCATCCTCCGGGCGTCCGCGAGTGACAACTCCGCGCACGGCACCAGCTCCGAGTCCGCCAAGGTTCTCTGCACTTCGTCTGGGGTCATGACGGCCGTGATTGGACCTCGGATGCGCCCCCTTCGTCCACCGCCCCTGATTCGGAGGCGGGAGGAACTGAAGGCGAGCTCGGTCCGGAGCGTCATGGCCCCCATCATCACCTTTCCACGAACCGCATTACGAACCGCAGCCGCGTGCATCCTTCCGCACGAAGACGCGGACCGGGCCCGGGTCCGCCACCTCTTCGAACCGGGAATCCCCTTGGAGCCTGTCGAGCAACGCCTCCCGTGATTCCGCCCCCAGGAGGAGCGTGTCCACGTGCGGAGGAACAAGCACGACCTGCGCCCGCTCATAGTGATGCAGGAGGAAGCGGTCGTAGCCGTTGGGCACGAAGACGATGGAGCGGAAGTCCGTGGCCACCGCGCGCCAGGAGGCACACGTCTGGACCTGGCGCGCGAACGCCTGGCGGAAGTCTCCATCCACCGGAGGCATGGGACGCAGCGGCGGAGACCCGATGGTCCGGTCGAACCGCGCGACCTGGAGAATCGCGAGCACGGCGAGCAGCAGCACGGGCATCGTCGCGGTCCAGGCAGGGACCCGCCCACGCGCGAGCACGCCCTTCCACGCCTCCGCGAGCCACCCGAAGCCAGCCGCCGCGCACACGCCCAACCCGGGCAGCAGGAAGGCGGAGTTGTAGAACCAGAGGAGGCGCTTGTCCGGCGCATCCGCCATGAAGAAGAAGGTGCCCGGAATCGTGCTGACGAGAGTGGCCGCGGGCGAGAGCAGTTGGAGCCACCAGAAGCTCCGCTGGAAGACCACCAGCCCGCTGGTAGACACGTCGTGCACCACCCTGCCGGGATCGCCCAGCGCGGTGAAGGCAACCTGCCCCCACGTGCTGCCGTAGTGCGACCAGAACCGCGTCCCCGAAGGCGTCCCGAGCGCCGGCAGCACCACCGCGACACAAATCGCGAGGTAGCCGAACGCCAACGCGGACACCCCGAGCGCCCTGCGCGTGAGCATCGCACGCGGCGGACGGGCCACGGCCGGCAGCAGCAACAAGGCCGCTGACTGGAACGCGAGGAACAGGCCTCCATCCGGACGCACGCCCAACGCAAGCAGCGCCGTGGGCACGATCCACCGCATCCGCACTCCTCGCAGGAGCATCACGAGCACCGCCGTGGAGCCCAGCTGGAAGAACACCTCGAAGTGCGCGGAGAGCGCGACCGTCTTCACGAACGGATTGAGCGCCAGGTACAGCGTGAAGGCGACGGAGGCCCATGGCCTCCAGGCGGCGGGGAGCAGCTCCTGCTCCTCGACCATGCGCTCGAAGAACCAGACCTGGAGCGCGACCGCCGCGTACAGCGCCACCAGCCCCAACAGGATGAACAGGAACTGCGAGTCGCTGAGCAGGAACAGCGGCGTGAGCAACAGCAGCGTCGGGGTGAAGTGCACCGTGAGGTGGTTGAAGTCCCCGTCCGTCACCCAGAAGGGCCGGCCCCGGTGCACCGCGTTCGAGAACAGGTCGTTCAGGAGCGCCAGGTCGTGGAACGCGAACACCCCACCCCGGAAGGCGCTCCAGACGCAGACCACGGTGTAGATGAACAAGGCTCCGAGCACGAGGTGCCAGGCCCGGAACCGGCGGGTGAACACGAAGGGATGCAAAGCGGGGGGACTCTGCCACACGCCCACGGGAAGGACACGAACGCTCCGCCCGGTCGCCTTGACAACTTAGGAGTCCTAACTTAGATCAAATGCATGACTGGGAAGCGACCGGGATACTTCGACGAGAACAGCGAACCCATCTCCGCGCGCATCGCGACAGGGCTCCACAAGATCGGGCTCGCGATGAAGCAGCAGTCGTGGCAGCAGGCGAATGGAGCGGGCCTGTCCGCCACGCAGGGGCAGATTCTCGCCACGCTGGTCGCGAACGGTCCGCTCACCGGCAAGGAGTTGAGCGAGCGCCTCGGCGTGACGCTTCCCACCATCAGCGACTCCGTCCGCGTCCTCGTCGAGAAGGCGCTCGTGACCCGCTCCGCGGACCCGAGGCACCCGCGCGCCAGCCTCCTGACCCCCACGGCCACGGGCGCATCACTCGGGGCCCGCGCGCGGTCGTGGCCGGAGTTCATGGCGGACGCGGTCGCGGACCTCTCCCCGGAGGAACAGCGCGCGTTCTTCGCCGGCATCGTGAAGATGATCCGGATGCTTCAGGAGCAAGCGCTCGTCCCGGTCACCGGCATGTGCGTGACCTGTACGCACTTCCGTCCGAACGTGCGCCCTGGCGCGTCTCCGCATCACTGCGCCTTCGTGGACGCGCCCCTGTCGAGTGAGCAACTGCGCCTCGACTGCCCGGAACACGAGCTCGCGGCGGAGTCCGCGCGACGCGAGGTCTGGGAGCAGTTCATGCGTCGCGGCTGACGTCCCTGCGTCTCAGACACGAATGAACACGGCTTTCCGCGGCCACTCCGGCCGACGGCAACGGCGGAGCTCTGCTCCCTGAAGGAGAAGGCATCATGAGCAACATCCCCGGCTATACACACGGCACCGCGTCCGTTTCGCGCTCGCCGGTATCCCTCAACGACTTCGAACAGATGAAGGCCAGCGTCCTGTTCGGCGATGAGGACGTGAAGGCCCTCCGCATGTCGCATGACATCGTGAAGGGGCGGACCGAGGCCATCCTCGACGTCTGGTATGGGTTTGTCGGGAGTCAGCCGCACCTGCTCTCCTCGTTCAGCGGCAAGACGGACGGCAAGCCCCTGGGCGACTACCTCACCTCCGTCCGCAAGCGCTTCGCCCAGTGGATCCTCGATACGTCGAGCGCCGGGTATGACCAGGCCTGGCTCGACTACCAACACGAGATTGGCCTGCGCCACCACCGGGCCCGGAAGAACAAGACCGACGGAGCCCCTTCGACGGACCTCGTGCCCTTCCGGAACCTGTTCGCGCTCATCTTCCCGGTGACCTTCACCCTGCGCCCCTTCCTGGCCGAGCAGGGACACTCCGCGGAGGACGTCGAGAAGATGCATGCGGCGTGGGTGAAGTCCTGCCTGTTGCAGGTGACGCTCTGGGCCCACCCCTACGTCAAGGACGGGGACTTCTGATGACGCCGCGTCCCGCACCGGCCTGGCGGACCACCGACTGGCTCAATACGCCAGAGCCGCTCACCCTGGAGCGACTCCGCGGCAAGGTCATCCTCCTCCACGCCTTCCAGATGCTCTGCCCGGGCTGCGTTGCCCGGGGCATTCCGCAGGCACAGCGCGTCGCTGAACTCTTCGCGGGCGCGCCGCTCGTCGTGGTCGGGCTGCACACGGTCTTCGAGCACCACGAAGCCATGAAGCTCGAGTCCCTGCGGGCGTTCCTCCACGAGTACCGGGTGAAGTTCCCGGTGGGCGTGGACGCACCGGGCGAAGGCGGCGACCCCATCCCACGCACCATGAGGGCGTACGCCATGCAGGGAACGCCGACGACGGTCCTCATCGACGCGCAGGGACGGCTTCGCCGGCAGGTCTTCGGGGTGCACGACGACCTGCTCCTGGGCGCCGAACTGCAGACCCTGCTGCTTGAGGCCCAGGCGGCTCCCGTGTCCGGTGTGCAGCGGCCTGCAACACCGGGGACTTGTGACGACACCGGCTGCGCCGTGCCCGCGGAAGCCGCGCCGGACTGACCGCCGCTGGCCAGCCTCCTCGCCGCGAGCAGGACACCCGTGGCGAGGATGACGGTTCGCAAAGGCTCAGGTGGCTGGGAGGACCGCGAGGTCCACGAGGATCCGGCGAAGCTCGGCGACACGGTCAGCGCCGAGCGGTTGCAACGGAGCCCGGAGCGGACCGACAGGGGTCCCCATCAGCTCGAGCGCCGCGGAGATGGCGCGCGGGAGGCCGTGCGCCACGATGAACTGCAGGAACGGAAGCTGCCGGTAGAAGCTCCGCCGAGCAGCCTCCAGGTCCCCCCGGCGAACGGCGTCGTAGAGCTCGACGTTGAGATGAGGAATGACATGGGGAGCCGCCGTGCACCAGCCACTCGCTCCGGCCACGAACGCCGCCAGCGCCAGCGGGTTGCTCCCGTTGTAGAAGGCCACGTCCTCACCGCAGAGCTGGACCAGGCGGTGCATCCGATTCACGTCGCCGGTGCTCTCCTTGACCATCGTGACGTTGGGAATCCGGAGCAGCCGGGCGATGAGGTCGGGGCTGAGGTCCAGCCCGCCTGTCGCGGGGTTGTTGTACACGGCGATGGGAATAGAGATGGCCTTGGCCACCGTGTCGAAGTGGCTGACGATTTCAGCGTCACTGAGCTTCCAGTAGCTCATGGGGAGGATCATCACCGCGCTGGCGCCGGCCTTCTCCGCGGACTTCGCGTGGTGAACGGTCCGCTCGGTGGTGAGGCTCGAGACGCCGACGAGCGTGGGCACCCGTCCCGCCACCCGCTGGATGACCACCTCCGCCACCTGCTCCCGCTCCTCGTCGGACAGGTATGGCAACACACCGGTGCTCCCCAGCGGGGCAATGGCATGGACGCCTGCCTTCACCATGTCGTCGACGATGCGCCCCAGGAGGACTTCATCCACACGCCCACCCGTGAACGGCGTGATGGGATACGCGACGATGCCCTGGAGCTTCATCGCGCCCCTCCTTCCGCTTCGTGGCTCTTGTCGAAGAGCTGGTCTCCGCGCTCCGGGACCTCTTCCCGCAGCGCAATGCCTCCCATGTTCTGCAGCATGGGGGCGTTCTCGCACGCCAGGTAGCGCGCGCGACCCTTGCCGGTGTTCACGTGGTTGTGCCACGCCCAGACGGGGACGTAGAGGGCGTCTCCCACCTTCCAGTCAATCCGCTTGCCCCCGACGTAGGAGTAGCCCTCGCCTTCGAGGACGAACAGGATGGTTTCGTAGGTATGACGATGGCGGTTGGAGGACTGGCCGGGCTCGAGCCAGCCAATGGTCATGCTGAGCGCATGGGAGGGCAGGTCGACGAAGAACACCGAGTGCTTCCGGGCCTTCGAGTAGTCCCCGTGCTGTCCGGCGCTCTCCACGGCGGGATGAGCGAGCCGGTCCGGCATGACCACCCGGGGGCGAGGCGGTGTTTTATCGAAGTCAGCGGAGTGGAATTTCTCGGTCATTCTGGGCTCCCGTGGGTCGCTGCGAGTCATTGCGGCGACTGTCGTTCTAGCGACGGGATGGACCCGTGAGAGGCTCCAGAACAGAGATACCCAGGGGTCCAGTTCGCCGGCCCTGGCGGTTCGACCTGGTCCTGGAGCGGGACGGGAAGGTCTCGCAGCAGACGCAGCTCGTTCGCGCCCTCGTTCAGGAGATCCAGCGCGGACGGCTCCCTCCAGGCTCCATGTTGCCGGGGAGTCGCACGCTCGCGGCCCAGCTCGCGGTGAACCGCAAGGTGGTGGTGGCCGCCGTCGAGGAGCTCGTCGCGCAAGGTTGGCTGGAGACCCTGCCCGCATCGGGGACGCGCGTCGCCGCCCTCCTCCCTTCGCTGGCGGTCGCCGACACTGAAGTGCGCCCACCGCGCACGGCAAGCCCGGTCCGCGGCGAGGCCTCGCTCGTGTCCATCACGGATGGGCTGCCCGACTCACGGCTCGCGCCCCTGGAGGAGCTGGCGCGCGCATACCGTCGGGCCCTTCGCGCGTTCAGCCGGACCGCGTCAGGGTACTCCGACGCCGCGGGCGCACCCGAGCTTCGCGAGGTGCTCTCCGGCTTCGTCAATCAGGCACGCGGGCTCTCCACGACCCGTGCTGAAGTGTTCGTGACGCGGGGAAGCCAGGGTGCGCTCGGGCTCTACGCGCTGTCGCTGCTCACACGCGGGGACGTGGTCGCGGCGGAGGTGCCGGGGTACGCGCCCGCGTGGCGCGCCTTTGAATTCGCGGGAGCAGAGGTCGTCCACATCCCCGTCGATACCGGCGGCCTGAAGACAGACCTCCTGGAGGAAAAAGCACGGGCGCTGGGAGGACGGCTGAAGGCGGTCTACGTGACCCCGCATCATCAGTACCCCACGGCGGTCGCCATGGCGCCGGAGCGGCGCATGCACCTGCTCCATCTGGCCGAGCGCTTCGACTTCACCGTGATCGAAGACGACTACGACTACGAATACCACTTCGAGGGCAATCCCCTGCTGCCGCTCCAGGCCACCGCGGGCTCACGGCGTGTCGTCTACATCGCGTCGCTCTCGAAGCTGCTCGCACCGGCGATCCGGCTGGGATACCTCGTCGCTTCACCTGGGTGCATTCGCAAGCTCGGGGAGACACGCGCGGTGCTCGAGCGGCAGGGCGACCCGGTGCTCGAGCGCGCCATCGCGGAGCTGTTCGAAGACGGCACGCTGCAACAGCACGCGAGGCGCGCGCGCCGTGTCTACAAGGAGCGGCGGGATCACCTCCTGGAGCAGCTCTCCAGGAGTCCCGCACTGCGAGCGGCCTTCACGTACTCCGTCCCCACCGGAGGGTTGGCCCTCTGGCTGCGGCTGCGGCAGGGAAGCTCGGAGTCCTTGGCCGCGAGGGCGCGGGATGCGCGGCTCCTCATTGCATCGGGTTCGACGTACCTCCCCAAGGGCCGGCTCGCCGCCATTCGCTTCGGTTTCGCCGCCCACGACACGAACGAGCTGTCGTGGATCTGCGATGCCCTCTCGCATTGCGTTCCCCCATGAGGAAGCAGGGAGGCCGGTTCATCGGGGAGAGGACGAGCGAGCTTCAGGCCTGAAAAGTCTGGAGGCCGATGCATGACTCATCGCCCCGCCGGCTCTGTCTTGAAGACAGCGCCCCTTCGGACTTGAAGGAGCACGGTCTGTCCGCTCGCGAGGTGGCGTTGGAATGGGTCCGCCGTCACTCAGCCCATCTTGCAGTAGTAGAGGCTGATGTCATCGCAATACCAGCCCCGGCACTTCGCGCCCCGGATGAAGTACTCCTCGGGGGCCTGGAAGGGGGCGGTCTCGTCGGAGATCCAGCTGGACCAGTAGCAGTCCGTCGCGGTGCGTCCGGTGATGTTCGTACACTCCAGTGAGACGTTGTCGCAGAAGCTTCCCGTGCAGGACACGCCCGTCGCCCAGTACCCCGAGGGACAAGAGGGTCGGCGTCGTGGTCTCCTCGGAGAACGACCGCGTCCAGCTCTTGCTGCCATACCCGGCGTTGGAGGGAATGTCCCGGCAGTTCATGGACACGTTGTCGCAGCCGGTGCCCGTACACCCCAGCGAGAAGGCCACCATCCGGTTGCCGCAGTGGATGGGCGGAAACTCCTCCGACGTGGAGCCCGCGGATTGCGTCGCCGCCTGCTCCACCTGCTCGGTCTCAAACCCGGTTTCGGAATCCATCTCATCGGCGGGACCGCAGGCCGGGGTCGTCAACAGGAGGGTCAGTGCCGCGAACAGGGACAGTCGCCTCATGGTGTAAAACCTCTCAAAATGCGTGGGCGTTGCCCTGCTGTCACGCCCGTGTCCGAAATAATTCCCATGGCGTTGCCGAGGGAGACCGGGTCATCCGCGCAAGGGGCAGCGCCACACCCCTGGACGCTGCATTCGCCGCCGGGCTATGGCTTGCGCCTCTCCATCGGAGGCAACGCACCATGGTCGCGCAGACATCGCCCCAGGAAATCACCGCGCAGGTGCGCCAACGCATCGTCGACCTGGCCCGGCAGGGCGGCTACGTCGACGCGGTCCTGGGCGCGGGGCCGGAGCTGGAGCGGCTGAAGCACTACCTGCGCATGCTCATGGGCCAGGTGCCCGCGCCCCCCGCCAGGCCTGAACAGTCCCCCACCATCTTCCCGCCGTTCCCCGGACTGGATGAGCACCCGTGGCGCGACCCGCCGCCTCCGGCCGCGAAGGCGCTGGAGGGCTGCCTGGCGGCGGTGACGCGAGACATGGAGCGGCTGGAGAACGCGGACCTGCTGCACTACGACTCCGGCATCGTCGGCACGGGCCACTGGTCCGTGCACCCCATCTACTTCGGCGGCGAGCGCACCGACCGTCTCTTCTGGCCCCAGCTCGCCATGGAGGAGACGGCGGCCGCGGTGCGGTCGCTGGACGGCGAGTGCACCGACTTCCCGCTGGCGGACGTGCTGTTCTCCTCGCACGCGCCCGGCACCACGCTGACGCCGCACTGCTCGTGGGACGGCTTCCGGATGCGGCTGCACCTGGGGCTCAGGGTGCCGGAGGGCTGCGGCATCCGCGTGGGCTCGGAATCGCGGCACTGGCAGCCGGGCCGCGTGCTCACCTTCCACGACTCCTTCGAGCACGAGACCTGGAACCGGGGCACCGAGCGCCGCGTGGTGCTCATCGCGGACTGCTGGCACCCCGGCCTCACCCAGCCCGAGCGCGAGGCCCTGCTCGGCCTCACGCGCAAGTTCGAGGTCCGCGCGCTGCTCGCCCAGCTGCGCGTGCCGGAGACCCTGTCCGAGCCTCTCCTCGTCCGCTTCGCTGAACAGGAGCGCACGGACGCCCAGGTGCGCCGCTTCTGGCGCGGGTAGCGCCCCCACTCGGAGGTCTTCGAGGGCCAGGGCTCCATGGGCAGAGGAGCCAGCCCCCTACCGTCCGAGCCGGGCCGCCAGCTCCAGCCGGGCCGCCACGGCCAGCGCATCCGCGCGGTTGTTCTCCACGTCATCCGAGTGGCCCCGCACCCAGTGCCACGTCACCTCATGAGCGCGAACGGCTTCCAGCAGCTCGCGCCACAGGTCCGCGTTGGACACGGCCTTCTTGCCCGACGTGCGCCAGCCATTGCCCTGCCACGTGTCCAGCCACTTCTCCGCGAAGGCGTTGCACACGTACTTCGAGTCGGTGAACACCTGGACGCGGCACGGCATCTTCAGGGCCTTCAGCGCGACGAGCGCCGCGGTCAACTCCATCCGGTTGTTGGTGGAGTCCGCCTCCGAGCCCTGGAGCTCCTTGCGGTAGCCCTGGCGTTCGGTCGCGATGAGGATGGCGCCCCACCCTCCCAGGCCGGGGTTCGGCGAACAGGCGCCATCGCAGTAGATATGCACGAGCGGGAGCGACATCGGACGCGCACCCTACTCCATCCGCCTCCGGCGTCCCGCGGCTAGAGTCTGGTCCGTGAGCGCCTTCCCCTCCACCCTCCCCCATGTCGAACCCATCCCCTTGCGCGGAGGGCGCGTGCTGCGCTGGGGCGTGCTCGCGCCGGGCAGGATTGCCGGGGGCTTCGTCTGGGCCCTGCACCGGCACACCGACCAGCGCGTCCACGCGGTGGCCTCGCGTGACCCCGAGCGCGCCGGGCGCTTCGCCGCGCAGTACGGCGTCCCTCGCGTCCACGAGTCCTACGAGCAGCTCGTCGCCGACCCCGACGTCGACATCGTCTACGTCGCGTCTCCCCACAGCGAACACAGGCGACAGGCATTGCTCGCCATCGCCGCCGGCAAGCATGTCCTCGTGGAGAAGCCGCTCGCGCTCGACGCCGCCGAGGCCCGCGACATCGCCCGGGCCGCTCGCGCCGCGGGCGTCTTCGCCATGGAGGCCCTGTGGTCGCGCTTCCTCCCGCAAACCCTGCTCATCGAACGGCTGCTGCACGACGGCGTGCTCGGCGACATCCGGCTCGTCATGGCGGACTTCGGAGGCTGCTTCGACTTCGACCCCGAAGGCCGCGTCTTCAACCCCGCGCTCGGCGGTGGCGCGCTGCTGGACATCGGCATCTATCCCATCTGGCTCGCGCACCTCGTGCTCGGCCCACCGCCGCACATCCACGCCACGGGCACCCTCACCCAGACAGGCGTGGACGGACAGGCGGCCCTCGTCCTCACATACCCCACGGGCGCGCAGGCACTGCTGCACACCACCCTCTTCGCGGAGACACCCCAGGAGGCCGTCATCGCGGGGACGCACGCGCGCCTCCAGATCGACTCGCGCTTCTTCACCCCCGGCGGCTTCACGCTGAAGGCCGCCAGGTCGGACCAGCGGCTGCGCTGGACCGACCCATCTGGCATCCACGGCAGCGAGGGGCTCGCCTGGCAGGCGGCCGCGGTCGCGCTGCACATCGCCGAAGGCCTCACCGAGTCACCGCTGCATCCGCTCGAACGCAGCATCGCGTTGCTCGAAACCATCGACGCGGCGCGAAACCAGCTCGGCGTCAATCGTGACGGGGCGCGTCGGAAATAACCGCAAACGCCACAAAACAAGCTTTCCTGTGACCTGAACAGTCACAGCCTCCGCACGGCAATCATTGCCATCCGAGTGACTGTCTCGGTTGGGCACCGTGGTCTGTCCATTGCAGACATCTGGCCTCCGCTGTCCACCCCGAGGAGGAATGGATGTCAATGACGCGCGCAGGCATGTTCATGGGCCGGCTGCTGACGGCCACGTTGATGGGAGTGTTCGCGGGCTGCCAGGGAGAGCCCACGCAGGAGGAGTCCGTTGCCGCCTCCAAGTCGCAGGAGCTCACGGCGGCCTCGAGGAACTGTGTGCAGCGCTTCGAGGGCATCACCCACTGCGCCACGGGCGACGCGAAGGTGGAGTCCACCGACAAGGGCCTGGTGGTCACCGGCTTGAACAAGCTGGAACAGGACGGCGTCGTGGGGCTCATGGGTCGCGCCGAGAGCTGGCGGCAGCGGTCCATCGTGGATTTCGGCGCCAGCAGCGAAGGCGTGCGGTACTTCGGCCGGAACCAGGACCAGGTCATCAGCACGCTGTCGCTGGCCCCGGATCCGAGCAACCCCGAAGCAGGGATGCGGCTGCTTCCCACGTTCACGGGGAGCCCCGGCGGCTCCGCCTACACCATCAACGTGCGCTACCAGGGCGAGCCGACGGCCATGATGCTTCCGCACAACTGGTGGCGGTGGAGCAGCGTGGAACTCTGGGACTACATGGACCGCCAGCGTCACCCGGACCTGTACTTCGGCGTGGAGGGGTTCGGCGTGACCACGGGCGTGGGCCGCGTGGGTGCCTGCATCTGGCGCGTGCGCTTCCAGGAAGGCCCGTTCACGGTGACCCTGGAGGACGGCAAGCAGGTGATGGGCGATGAAATCGAGTTCGTGGAGCAGCTCGATGACGGCGCCTATCCCTACAGCGCCTTCACGCACATCGGGATGACGGGCTCGGTGGACGCGCTCACCATCGTCGACGAGACCGTGGTCCAGAGCAGCAAGTGAGGTTCCCGGGCCCGTGAGCGGCGTGGACACGGGCCCGCCATTATGGTTCACGGGCGCGTGCCGGGACCTTCCATCCCCCGGCACACGCTCGGAGAACACCATGGGATTCCTGCGGCCCCACGCTGAACGCATCTACGCACTGCTCCGCATCGCCGCGGGGCTGATGTTCATGCTGCACGGCATGCAGAAGGTCTTCGGCATGTTCGGCGGAATGCCCGCCGGGGCGCCGCCCTTCATCGTCTACGGCGCGGGGGGCATCGAGTTCCTGGGTGGCCTGCTCGTGGCGCTCGGGCTGTTCGCCGGGCCCGCGGCGTTCATCTCCAGCGGCACCATGGCGTTCGCCTTCTTCCTGGGGCACGTCATCCCCAACGGGGGCAATCTCAACCCCCTCCTGAACAAGGGCGAGCTCGCGGCAATCTACTGCTTCGTTTTCTTCTACATCGCCGCGCACGGATCCGGCATCTGGAGCGTCGACGCCGCCCGCCGGGGAAATTCCCGCACGTAGCCGCCCACGGGATGGCTGGCTGCTCGCCCTCCAGGGATTGCGTCGAGGGGCCAACCTTCCTCCCACACGCTCCGCCCGGCCACGGAGCCGTGTGATAACGAACGCGCTCGATGAGCTCCTCGACCTACTCGCGCGCGCCAGCTCCCAGCGACTCCGAGGTGAAGGACACCCCTCACCGCGAGGGCCGGGAGGAGGCCTTCATCCAGCACGGCGGAGAGATGGGCGCCCTGATGCGGGCCCATGACTGGTCCAGCAATTCGCTCGGCCCGCTCGAGCACTGGCCCCAGTCCCTGCGGACCTCCGTCAGCACCATGCTGCGCTCGCCCTACCCCATCATCCTCTTCTGGGGTCCCGAGCTGCGCATGCTCTACAACGACCCGTTCCGGCCCATCCTGGGGGCGAAGCATCCCCAGACGCTGGGCGCGCGCGGAAGCGAGGCGCTCGTCGAGGAGTGGGCGCAGCTGGGGCCTCTGATGCAGCGCGCCCAGGACACGGGCGAGCCCATCTACATCGAGGATGGGAACGTCAACTTCGCGCGCCGCCCCGGTGGCCTGCGGGAGGAGTCCTACTTCACCTGGTCCTACAATCCGACCATCGGCGAGTCGGGAGAAATCGCCGGCCTCTTCGCCATCGCGAGCGAGACGACCCGGCAGGTGGTGGGTGACCGCCGGTTGGGAATCCTCCGGGAGCTGTCCATCCGGATGGCCCTGGACAAGAAGGTCGAGGACATCTTCCGTTCGCTGGAGGAGGTGCTGTCGCAGGCGGCGTACGACGTGCCCTTCTCGCTGCTCTACGTCGTCAAGGCGGAGCAGGCACGTCTGGTCAGCTGCGCGGGCCTGGACCGTGAGGGGATCGCCGCGCCCGCCGCGTTGGCGCTGGACGACACGTCCTCCTGGCCGCTCGCGAGCGTCACGCGGTTCGGGCAGGAGGTCCTGCTCGAGGACCTGCTCCAGCGCTTCGGGCCCCTTCCCGGTGGGCCCTGGCCCGAGCCCACGACGCGAGCGCTCGTCCTCCCGGTGTCCATGGGCGTGGAGACGGAGACCACGGCGGTGCTCGTGGCCGGCCTGAGCCCCCTGCGCGCGCTGGACGACGAGTACCGCGGCTTCCTGCAGCTGCTGGCGCGGCAGCTCAGCGCCAGCATCGCCAGCGCCCGCGCCTATGAGCAGGAGAAGCAGCGGGCGGAGGAGCTGTCCCGGCTGGACGCGGCCAAGACAGCGTTCTTCAGCAATGTCAGCCACGAGTTCCGGACACCGCTCACGCTCATCCTCGGCCCCATCGAGGACGCGCTGGAGAGGACGCCGAAGTCGTTGGAGGGAGAGCCGCTGGAGCTGGTGCGCCGCAATGCCTTGCGGCTCTACAAGATGGTCAACACCCTGCTCGACTTCTCCCGGATGGAGGCGGGACGGGCCCAGGCCCGCTACGTGCCCGTGGACCTGTCTGTCTTCACCACGAACCTCGCGAGCGCCTTCCAGTCCGCGGTGGAGAGCGCGGGCCTGCGGCTGGTGGTGGACTGTCCGCCCCTGCCCGAGCCTCTCTACGTCGACCCGGAGATGTGGGAGAAGGTTGTCCTCAACCTCATCTCCAACGCGGTGAAATACACCTACCACGGGGAGATCCGCGTGAGCCTTCAGTGGGAGGACGCGCAGGCCGTCCTTCGCGTGGAGGACACGGGGGTGGGCATCCCCGAGGAAGAGCTCCCGCGCGTCTTCGAGCGCTTCTACCGCGTCCGGGTCACCCAGGGCCGCAGCCACGAGGGGACGGGCATCGGACTCGCGCTGGTGCAGGAGCTGATGAAACTGCACGGGGGCAGCGTCGCTGTGACGAGCCAGCTGGGAGGGGGCACCACCTTCACCCTGCGGCTGCCGCGGGGGACGGAGCACCTGCCCTCGGAGCGCGTCGAGCGCACCTTCCGGCCAGGGCCGGTCCCCACGGGCGCCATCCCCTTCGTGGAGGAGGCGCGCCGCTGGTCCACGGACGTCAGCGTCACGGACATCGAGGCGCCACCCGCGGCCGCGTCGCTCTCGCCAGAGGTCTCCGCGGAGCTTGCGCGGTCCCGCATCCTCCTGGTGGACGACAACGCCGACCTGCGCGCCTACGTCACGGGTCTGCTCAAGCACGTCTTCCCGCACGTGGAGGCCGCCAGGAACGGGCAGGAGGCGCTGGAGCAGGCGCGCGTCCGGCCACCGGACCTCATCCTCTCCGACGTGATGATGCCGGTGCTGGATGGCTTTGGCCTGGTGCGGGAGCTGCGCGCCGACGAACGCACGCGCGCCATCCCCATCATCCTGCTGTCCGCGCGGGCGGGCGACGAGGCCACGGTGGAGGGCCTGCGAAGTGGCGCGGATGACTACCTGGTGAAGCCCTTCTCCGCGCGCGAGCTGCTGGTGCGGGTGCGCACCCAGCTGGACATGGCTCGCGTGCGCCGGGAGGTGGTCCGCAACGAGGTGGAGAAGGATTCGCTGCGCGAGTCCGTGCGGACGCGGGACGACTTCCTGCGGCTCGCCAGCCACGAGCTGCGCACGCCCGTGAGCGCCCTGTCGCTCAGCATCCAGTCCCTGGTGCGAGGCCTGGACAGCGAGGCTCCGGACGCGAACCCGGAAGCCACGCGGCTCAAGGCGCGGACGACGCAGAAGCACCTCCAGCGCCTGGCGCGACTGGTGGAGCAGCTGGTCGACGTGTCGGAGTTCGTCACCGGACCGCTGGACCTCTCACGTCGGGAGGTCGACCTGGCGGAGCTCGCGGCCACGGTCGTGGCGCGGTCGCGGGAGAAGGCCCTGCGCGCGGACTGCGCCCTCACCCTGGAGGCGCCCCTGCCGGTGGTGGGGAGCTATGACGGCGCGAGGCTGGAGCAGCTGCTCGACAGCCTCCTGGACAACGCCCTCAAGTTCGGGGCGGGCAAGCCCGTGGAGGTCACCGTGGCGCGCGCGGAGGGCCGGGTGAGCCTGGCGGTGCGGGACCATGGCGCGGGCATCGGGCCGGAGGACCAGGAGCGCGTCTTCGGGCGCTTCGAGCGCGCCGTCCCTACCCAGCACCACGGCGGCTTCGGGCTGGGGCTGTGGATGGCCCGCCACATCGCGGAGGCCCACGGAGGGAGCATCCACCTGGAGCCCACGAAGGGCGGCGGCGCCACCTTCACCGCGGTGTTGCCGTGGGAGCTGAACCCGGGAGGGTGACCCGCCGTCGCTGGAGCACGGTTCGTCCAGCTGTGCTAATCCGCGCTGCAGCAGGGTGACGTCCCCCCCCCCAGCCCGGAAGACATCCATGGCAGGCAGCAGCCTGATTGCGCTCATCGACGACATCGCCACCATCCTGGATGACGTCTCCATCCTGACGAAGGTGGCGGCGAAGAAGACGGCGGGGGTGCTGGGCGACGACCTGGCGCTCAACGCGCAGCAGGTGACGGGCGTGAACGCGGACCGCGAGCTGCCCGTGGTGTGGGCGGTGGCGAAGGGCTCGCTGGTCAACAAGGCCATCCTGGTGCCCGCCGCGCTGGCCATCAGCGCGCTGGCGCCCTGGCTGGTGACGCCGCTCCTGATGGTGGGCGGCGCCTTCCTCTGCTTCGAGGGCGCGGAGAAGCTGGCGCACAAGCTCCTGCACGGCAAGGAAGAGGACGAGGCGCACAACGCCGAGCTGCGCAAGACGCTGGAGGACCCGAACCTGGACCGGGTGGCCCTGGAGAAGGACAAGATCAAGGGCGCGGTGCGCACGGACTTCATCCTCTCCGCGGAGATCATCGCCATCACGCTGGGCACCGTGGCGACGGCGGACTTCGCCACCCGCGTCTCGGTGATGGTGGGCATTGCCCTCATCATGACGGTGGGCGTATACGGGCTGGTGGCGGGCATCGTGAAGCTGGACGACGCGGGCCTGTACCTCAGCCGCAAGGGCAGTGGCTTCGCGCAGGGCCTGGGCAGGGGAATCCTCCGCGCGGCGCCGTGGCTGATGAAGTTCCTCTCCGTGGCGGGCACCGCGGCCATGTTCCTGGTGGGCGGCGGCATCCTCGTGCACGGCATCTCCGGCCTGCACCACGCGGAGGAGTCCCTCACCGCGTGGGCCGGGCGCGTCCCGGGCGTGGGCAGCGTCCTGGGCGGGCTCACCCCCATGCTGCTCAACGCCGCGGTGGGACTGGGCGCCGGCGCCCTGCTGGTGGTGCTCTTCACCCTGGGGCAGAAGGTGTTCAAGGGTCGCGGCGCCAAGAAGTAGCCAGGTCCCCCCTCGCCATGGGTGGGATTGCATGAAAGCAGCAATTCATGCAATCACAGGTGTTGGATGTCTTCACGAGTCCAGCAGAGGGGGAGTTCCATGCAAATGCGTTCCTGGCTGCGGGGCAGCCTTGTCTTGTTGTGTCTCAGTTGTGGTCCCACATCGTCGGAAGACGCTCCGGAGCCCGCGCAGGCCCAGGCCCGGACGCAGGCCGAGCAACTGGTCGCGGAGCGCGGCTTCGACCTCCGGGATGTCTCACTGATACCGGATGCGAAGGGCGTGCGGCAGACGCTCCACTTCCGGGGCGTGCCGGTCTGGGGCCTGGAAGCGAAGTCAGCGCTGGGCCAGACCTTCTTCTCCAACGCCCGGTTCCAGCCCACGGGTGCAGTGGAGACGAAGGCCCGGCTCACCGAGGCCCAGGCCCGGGACGCCGCGCTCGCGGCCCTGAAGGACGCCTCCGCGAAGGTGGAGTCCGCGCAGCTCGTGCTCCTGCCCACGGAGGCGCGCCAGCTTCGGAAGGACGCGGCCGCCCCGCGCTTCGCCGGTCCCCGGAACGCCGAGGACTTCGAGCGGGTGGTGACGGGCCTGCGGCTCATCTACCTGCTCAAGCTCGGCGCGGACGGGGACGTGTCGAGGCGCTGGAGCGCGCAGGTGGATGCACGCACCGGAGAGGTGCTGCGCCTGGATCCGCTCGAACACACGGGCGTGCAGGGGACGTTCAAGAAGGCCCGCGGCACGGGTTACTTCGCGGGAGCGGTCAACCTGTCCGTGTTCTCCGAAACCATGGGGGGAGCCACCCGGCTGCGGGACGTGTACAACAATGACTATTACGCCTTTGTCCCGCAGGGGCGGGGCGGCACCTGGCAGCTCTATTACACCCCGGACCTGATCCTGGGTGACGGGCTCCGCTACAGCGGAGGAGGCACGCTCGGAACCAACGGGGAGACCGCGGCGGTGGACGCCTACCACGCCGTGGGACTGGCGTGGTCCGTCTACGTGACCTTCCTGGGGCGCGCGGGCCCGACGGGGGACGGCACACCCTTCGACGTCCAGGTGCACGCCAACGCCGAGAACGCCTTCTATTTCCCCGGACTGCGCAATCCGACGCTCCGGTTCGGCTACCGCTCTCTCAGCGAAAACTCCAAGACCTCGCTCACGACCACCGACATCGTGGCCCACGAGATGGCCCATGACTTCTTCGGCCGGGAGCTGGCGGGCGACCCCTCGAATGTCCCAACGGAGCATTCGGAGCGGGCCGGGCTGAACGAGGGCACGGGGGACATCTTCGGTTTCGTCACCGAGCTGCTGCGCGACGCGAAGCGGACGTCGTCGACGTCGACGAACATCGATGGGGTGGTGGTGAAGCCTTCGAACCTCACCATGGGCGAGGAGACGGGCACCACGTCCCGCAGCCTCCTGGCGCCCCAGTATCCGGAGTGGTTCGACTCCATCGGACAGGCGGACGAGCACTACTCCGGGGGCCCCCTGAGCCGGATGTTCCTGCTGCTGGCTTATGGATGCAGCGCGCAGACCACGAGCCCGTGGCACTGCTGGCTCGTCCCCGAAGGGTTCAGCGGCCTGGGGCCCGCGGAAGCGCTGCGCATCTGGGGGCAGGCGGTTCAGTTGATGCCGTTGGATTCGGACTACCTGCAGGCCCGCCAGGCGGCGCTCGCGGCGGCGACCGCGCGGGACGGCGTGCTGAACGGCAACCGGATGAAGACCGTGGCGCGCGCGTTCGCGGCCGTCAACGTCGGCTACGCGCCGGACTCGGTGCCTCCGCAGACGACGCTGAGCTGCCGGCAGGTGAACCAGGACATCGAATGCACCGGCACCATCACCGACGCCGAAGTGCCGGACCAGTACACCACCGCGCCGCGGCTGGTGGTGGACGGCGGCGCGCAGATCAAGACGCTGTCCGGATGGACGTTCACGCAGGTCCTGCCGGGCGCCGCGCTGGCCCATGGCAATCACTCCATCCAACTGCAGGCATGGGACTTCTGGGGGAACCTGGCCACGAAGACGGTGACGGTCGCGATGGACAAGCAGGCGCCCACCTTCTCCTTCCTCCGCTCCGGTTCGCCGAAGCAGCCCCGCTACTCCGTCACCCCGAGCGACCCCTCCGGAATCCTCTCCGTGGACTTCGGCGCCGACGGACAGTTCATGTACGGCATCTTCGTGCCGCCGTACGAGCAGGAGCTGGACACCTCCACCTGGACGGATGGAACCCATGACGTGTTCATCCGGGTTTACGACACGTACATGAACGCCGCCGTCCAGCATGCCGCCTTGAAGGTGGACAACACGCCGCCCATCGTGACGATGACGGTGGCGGCGGGGACCGAGTCGCCGTTCCAGGTGAATGTCTCCGTGACGGACATCTCCGCGGTGGCACGGGTGGACTTCAAGGTGGACGGACTTGTTTTCGCCACGCGGACGAACGAAGCCACGACGTACCAGGCCAGCTACACGCCCCTGGATCCGCTGGCCCACAACATCACCGTGGAGGTGACGGATGCCTTCGGCAACAAGGGCACCACGTCCAGGGCAGCCCCGCTCGACACCACGCCCCCGGCGGTGAGCTTCGCCAAGACACAGCCAGGCTCGCTGGTGCGGCTGATGGTCAGCGCGACGGATGGCTGTGGCGTTGAGTATCCGTATGCGCTGTATGTGGACGGGACGCTGGTGGCGCAGCCCACGACGCCGTCCTACGTGCTGGAGTTCGGGGAATCGATGGCTGCGGGGACGCACACGTTCCAGGCAATCGTCCGCGATGCGTGCGGCAACACGGCGAACTTCCAGACAGCGTTCATCAAGGACCTCACCCCGCCGGTCATCACAGGCATCACCCGGGACGACACCCAGCCGAAGAAGCCGAAGTTCACCGTGCAGTGCACGGACACGGAGGGCGTGCACCACGTGGAGCTGCGCGAGGGGGGCGTCGTCACCCAGACGGACACCACCGCGCCCTATGAGTTCGTGGTCGACACCACGGGCCGCGCGGACGGTGATTACTCGCTGCTGTTCCAATGCACGGACATCAACGGAGTCTCCAGCTCGCCGGAGACGCGCACGGTGACGGCGGACAACACGGGGCCCACCCTCAACCTCACGGTCTATGGCGCGGGCCGCTCGTACCTCGTCTCCGCGGAGCCCGTGAGCGACCCTCGCGGCATCCAGTCCGTCAACATCACGGGAGGCCTGATCCCCGGCTTCAACGTCACGCTGACTCAGGCCCCCTGGTCCGTGCAGTGGACCATCCCGGGCACCGCCTCCGTCCAGACGGACCTGCCGTTCTCGGTCACCGCCAAGGACAAGTGGGGAAACACGTCCAGCAAGTTGCTGTATTGCGCGGTGAATACCGCCTCCACCGGGGCGCAATACCGGACCTGCCACTTGTGAGCTGACACGGCCGGGGAGCATGAATGGGCATGCTCCCCGGCCGCGCTGACAGACGGCCCGTTCGCCGCACGGAGGTGCCCGTTCGCCGCGGGCCCGTCCCCACCGGCTGAACACTCCCCCAGCGTGGCGGCAGCGAAGGCAGGGTGCCCCCGGTCACCTCTTGCCCTGGAAGCGCTCCATGCCACGCAAGCTGCTCATGTCGTCGTTCTTGTTCGCCGCGCTCACGTGCGCCCCGGCCCTGGCCGCGAACCCCCTGCCCAAGGACCGCCACAAGCAGGTGGATGCCCTCTTCTCGCAGTGGAACAACAAGACCCAGCCCGGCTGCGCCGTGGGCATCTCACGCGACGGAGCGCTGGACTACGCGCGAGGCTACGGCACGGCGGACCTGGAGCACGACGTCCCGGTCACGCCGCGTTCGGTCTTCTCCATCGCCTCCATCTCCAAGCAGTTCACTGCCTTCTCGATTGGGATGCTGGCGCAGGAGGGCAAGCTCTCGCTGGACGACGACATCCGCAAGCACGTGCCGGAGCTGCCCGTGTATGGAAAAACCATCACGCTCGCGCACCTGATGCATCACACCAACGGGCTGCGTGAGCAGGGACAGTTGCTGAGCCTGGCGGGCTGGCGCGGTGATGATGTCTCTACCGAAGCAGACATCCTCTGGGCGCTGGGCCGGCAACGCGGCGTGAACTTCGAACCGGGCGCGGAGGTCCTGTATGGCAATGCCGCCTACACGTTGCTGGCGCTCGTGGTGAAGCGCGTCTCCGGTCAGCCGCTGCGAGCCTTCACCGACGAGCGCATCTTCAAGCCGCTCGGCATGACCGACACCCGCTTCCGCGAGGACCACACCGAGCTCTTTTCCCGGCGCGCCTGGGGCTACACCTCCCGCGACGGCGGTGGCTGGCGCCTCAGCGTCTCCAATTCCGACCATCATGGCGCGAGCAACCTCTTCTCCACGATTGGCGACCTGCTGAAGTGGCAGCAGAACCTGCTCGACGCACGCGTCGGTGGGCAGGCGCTGATCGAATTGGTGCGGACCTCCGGCAAATTGAACGACGGCACCGCGACAGGCTACGGCGGCGGCCTGCGGTTGGCGGGGTATCGCGGCCTGGACATGGTGAGCCACGACGGCATGGACGGCGGCTACCGCACGGAGTCCCTCCTCTTTCCTGCGCAGCGGGTCGCCATCGTCACGCTCTGCAACAGCGGCAACATCGACGCGGGTGAGCTCGCACGGAAGGTCGCCGACGTGTACCTGGGGGCGCACATGAAGGACGAAGTGCCGCCCCCCATGAAGGTGGCGGAGACGGAGCTGTCGGCACTGGCCGGCGACTACTGGAGCCCCCTGACGGATGAAGTGGTGCGCCTGGAGTTCAAGGACGGAGCGCTGCGCCAGGTGGGCGTGCCCAAGCCCTTCGTGCCCATGGGCGATGGCGCGTTCCGTCCAGGCGAGTCGACGCATGTCTGGCGCTTCTCGGGCCCACGCGAGCTGAGCATCCGGGACTTCTGGCCGACGACGAGACCCTTCATCCGCGTGACCGCGCCGGAGCCCACGGCGTTGGCGACGTTCGCGGGGCAGTACCGCAGCGAGGAGGTCGACATGACCTACACGGTGCGCGTCGTGGACGGGAAGCTGGCCATCCGCTGGCCTCGCCGGGACGAGGTGGTGCTGGATGCGGTCGGCGGGGACCATTTCGTCGGGTCGCTCGGCACGGTCACGTTCACGCGGGCGGCCTCCGGCGGAATCAACGGGTTGACCATCAGCAGCCGCCGCCTGCGCCGGTTCCGCGCGGAGCGGCTTGAGAGAGCGGAGGCGGTGAGGGCGGCTTCGACGGCAGGCAATTGAACCTGGGGGCGTGTTGATAGCCGCTCAACATCGGCCGACGCGTGCCAGAGAGTTCACTTGAGGCCTTTCATGGATTCCGTGAAAGAGGCGGAATGCCAAGGAGCGCCTCAATGAATGTTCGTCACCTACTGGCCGGAGTCCTGGTCACCGTCACTGCTTGTGGAGAAAAGCCGGAGGAAGGCCCCGAACTCCAGACACAGACCGCCGCGGTGGTCGCCGGCTCTCGGCTCATCAGCACGCAGTCCGGCCGCTGCCTCGACGTGGCGGGGAACAGCCAGACCGCGGGGCAGGAGCTGCACATCTATGACTGCCACAGCCAGGACAACCAGCGGTTCCTCTTCACGCCGGAAGGCGAGCTGCGCGCGTTCGGTGGCTCGTGGTGCGTCCAGCCGGAGACCTCCAGCTCCGGTGCCCGGGCCGTCATCGCCGCCTGCAATGGGACGGCGAATCAGCGGTGGGTCCGCAACACCGCCGGCGCGGTGATCCACACGGCGACCTCGCTGTGCCTGGACGTGTCCGGTCAGGCCACCGCCAACAGCTCGAAGGTCATCGTCTGGACCTGCAACGCCCAGACGAACCAGCAGTGGTCGCTGCCGGCCGACACCCAGGCGCCCACCGTGCCCACGGGGCTCGCGCTGTCCAACGTGACGTGCAACTCGGCCACGCTGTCGTGGACGCCGTCCACGGACAACCAGGGCGTCGCCTTCTACGACGTCTACCATGACGGCCAGCTGATGAAGTCCGTCTCCGGCGCCACGGTGTCCACCGGGCTGACCGTGGTCCCCGGCGTGACCTGGGGCCTGTATGTGAATGCGCGAGACGCGGTGGGCAATGTCTCCCAGGGCAGCGCCACGCTCTCCATCACCCCGCCGCAGTGCCAGGCGGACACGCAGGCTCCCAGCATCCCGACTGGCGTCACCGCCGCCGCGTCCGGCACCAGCGTGACGGTGAACTGGACCGCGTCCACCGACAACGTGGGCGTGAGCGCGTATGACGTGTTCCGGGGCGGCGTGAAGATTGGCACCGTGGCGGGCTCTCCGCCCGGGACGTCCTTCGTCGACAGCGGCCTGTCCGCGAACACGGCCTACACCTATGCCGTGCTCGCCCGCGACGCCCAGGCCAACGCGTCCGCCCAGAGCGCGTCCGTGACGGTCACCACCGGTCAGGCCTGCGCGAACGCCGTCTGCTCCGTCATCCAGGTCGCCACCGACACGGACATCCCGTGGGGCCTGGTGAACCTGCCGGACGGCACGGTGCTCTACGGCCGCCGCGACGCGCAGAACGTCGTTCGCCTGGACCCGGCGACGGGACAGAAGACGTCCGTGGGCACCATCCCCAACGTGCAGAGCACCGACGGCGAGGGCGGCCTGATGGGGCTGGCACTTTCCCCCAACTTCTCCACCGACCGCTGGCTGTACGTGATGCACACCTCCCCCACCGACAACCGCATCGTGCGGCTGCGGTATGAGAACGGCGCCCTCAACACCGCGTCGCTCCAGGTGCTGCTCCAGGGCATTGGCCGCAACAAGTTCCACAACGGCGGGCGGCTGCGCTTTGGCCCGGACGGGAAGCTCTACGCGTCCACGGGTGATGCCCAGAACGGCGCCTACGCGCAGGACATCAACAACCTGGCCGGCAAGGTGCTGCGCCTCAACGCGGACGGCACCGTCCCGTCCGACAACCCCTTCGGCAACTACGTGTGGAGCTACGGCCACCGCAACCCGCAGGGCCTGGCGTTCGACTCGCAGGGCCGGCTGTGGGAGCAGGAGTTCGGCAACTCCGTGATGGACGAGACCAACCTCATCCAGAAGGGCGGCAACTACGGCTGGCCCAACTGCGAGGGCACGGTGTCCCAGGGCGGTTCGGGCTGCGCGACGGCCGGGTACATCGCGCCGAAGCAGACCTACTCCACGGCGGACGGTTCGTGCTCCGGCATCGCGGTGGTGCGCGACGTCCTCTACGTGGCCTGCGCCCGCGGCACGCGCCTCTACCGCGAGGTCATCAGCGGCACCAGCCTGACCAACGTGCAGCAGTTCTTCGTCGGCACCTACGGCCGGCTGCGCACCGTGGAGCCGACTCCGGACGGCAACCTCTGGATGACCACCACCAACCAGGGTGACAAGGACAGCATCCCCGACAACAGCAACGAGCGGATCTTCCGCGTCGTGCTGGGTCAGTAGCGAGCAGGGCAGCGCCGCGCCGTGACGAGGGCACAGCTCGTCACGGCGCTCAGTACCGCTCGGGGATGAAGTTCCGCCCCTTGAGCGAAGCGCCGTCGTCGTACGCGCCATGCTTGGAGCGGGGGGGCAGCTTCACCTTGGCGCGCTTCACCTTCTCGTACGGAATCTTCTCCAGCAGGAAGCGGATGCAGTTGAGCCGCGCCTTCTTTTTATTGTCGGACCGCAGGATGTGCCAGGGCGCGAAGGGCGTGTCCGTCGCGGCCAGCATCTGGTCCCTCGCCTTGGAGTAGTCGTACCAGCGCTTCCAGGACTTGATGTCCATGGGGCTGAGCTTCCACTGCCGCAGGGGGTCGTCGATCCGCGCCGCGAACCGCCGCGCCTGCTCCTCCTTGCCGACCTCCAGCCAGATCTTCAGCAGGAGGATTCCGCTGTCGACCATGTACTGCTCGAACACGGGGCAGCCCATCAGGAAGCGCTCGTGCTCTTCGGGAGTGCAGAAGCCCATCACGGGCTCGACGCCGGCCCGGTTGTACCAACTGCGGTCGAAGATCACGATCTCGCCTGCCGCGGGGAAATGCGGCACGTACCGCTGAAGGTACATCTGGGACTTCTCCCGGCTCGAAGGCGCCGGGAGGGCCACCACGCGAAACACCCGGGGACTCACCCGTTCGGTGATGGCGCGAATCGTTCCGCCCTTCCCCGCCGCGTCCCTGCCTTCGAACACCACGATGACACGCATCTGCGCGTGCTTGACCCACTCCTGAAGCTGGCAGAGCTGGGACTGGAGCTTGCGGAGTTCCTGGGTATAGGCCTTGCGCTTCAAGGGCTCTTTGGGGGTGTCCTGTGCCATGGACATAGGGTTGTGCGGCCCCCCGGCACGCGCAATGTCAGACGTGCGCACGGTGCGTGCGGATGACAGCCACGCCGTCCCCGGGTCGGTGTCTGGTATGGGCCGGCGGACATTGAACACTGCCCCCTGGGGCATTCGCACGGCTCGTACTTCCGCGCGCTTCACCCCGTGCGGACTCTGCCCACCCATCGAGGTGTAGCGGATGCGGGGGACGGCCAACGCCATGCAGGGGATGAAATCCTTCGTCAGCACCGTCTCCCTGCTCAGCATCCTCGCCGGGTGCGCGGTCGGCCCCGACTTCAAGAAGCCCGAGGCCGCGGTCGCGAAGGAGTGGCGCACCCAGGGCGACCCGCGCCTGTCGACACAGGGCGCGGTCGACACCCAATGGTGGAAGTCGTTTGGCGATCCCTCGCTGGACCGGCTCGTCGAGCTCGCCGCCAGGCAGAACCTGCCGCTGCAGATTTCGGGGCTGCGAATCGTCGAGGCGCGCGCCCAGCTGGCCATCCTCACCGGCCGGCAGTATCCGCAGGTCCAGGCCCTCTCCGCCAGCGGCGCCGCGGTGGGGCGCAGTGAGAACTCCGCCGCGGCCAACCCCATCAACTTGCAGAACCTGGGCTCCATCGACCGTCACTTCCTGGAGTACCAGCTGGGCTTCGACGCGCTGTGGGAGGTGGACTTCTGGGGCAAGTACCGGCGGGGCGTGGAGGCGGGGGCCGCGGGCCTGCTCGCGTCGGTGGCGGACTACCAGTCCTCGGTCGTCTCGCTCACCGCGGAGGTCGCGCGCACCTATGTCCTGGTCCGCACGTACGAGGTGCTCATCGAACAGGCGCGGGAGAACGTGCGGATCCAGGAGGAGGGTTACCGGATCGCCGAGTCGCGCTTCAGCAACGGCGTCACCTCGGAGCTGGATGTGACGCAGGCCTCGACCCTGCTGGAGAGCACCCGGGCCACCATCCCCCAGCTGGAAGCCGGGCTGGAGCAGGCTCGCAACGCCATGAGCACGCTCCTGGGCCAGCCCACGGGCGAGGTGGAGGCGCTGCTGGCGGGCCCCAAGCATATTCCCATTGCGCCCGCGACGGTGGCCGTCGGCATGCCGGCTGAAATCCTGCGGCGGCGCCCGGATGTCCGCAGCGCGGAGCTGTCCGCCGCCGCGCAGTGCGCCCGGATTGGCGTCGCGGAGGCGGAGCTCTATCCGAGCTTCTCCCTCTTCGGGAGCATCGGGCTCCAGGCGAGCACCAGTGCCGCGGCCTCCGGCAATCTCTTCTCCCTGGGCAGCCTCTTCTATTCCGTGGGCCCCCGGATCGTCTTTCCCTTCCTGAACTACGGCCGCCTGAAGAACGGGGTGCGGGTCGAGGACGCGCGGTTCCAGCAATTGCTCGTCAACTACCGCCACACGGTGCTCAAGGCGGCCCAGGAGGTGGCGGACGCCCTGACGGGGTTCATCCACGCCCAGCAGGCCATGACCTTCCAGCAGGCCGCGGTGAAGTCCGCGCAGCGGTCGGTGGAGCTCGCGTTGGTGCAGTACCGCGAAGGCGCCGTGGATTATCAGCGCGTGCTGGACGCGCAACGGTCGCTCCTGGAACAGCAGAACAACCTGGCCCAGACGAGCTCCTCCATCGCCACGAACCTGGTCGCCCTCTACAAGGCGCTGGGCGGAGGCTGGGAGGTCCGCCGCGACCAGCCCATCGTGCCAGAGCCGATGCAGGCGGAGATGGAGCAGCGGACCCACTGGGGCGACATGCTGTCCAAGCCGCGGACGCAAGAAACCAAGACGGTCTCGCAACCCGTCAAGCCATAGAGAGTCCGCCATGCCCTGGAAGCCGAAAGGGAAATACAAGTGGGTCATTGGGCTGGTCGCCCTCGCGATCATCGCGTTCATCGGCTTCAAGTATTGGAAGGGGAAGAAGTCCGCGCTGCCGGAGGGAATCGTCTCGGGCAACGGCCGCATCGAGTCGAAGCTGGCGGATGTCTCCGCGAAGGAGCCCCTGCGGGTGAAGGAGGTCCTCGTCAACGAAGGCGACCTCGTCAAGCCAGGGCAGGTGCTGGTGCACCTGGACACCACCACGCTGGAGTCCAGCCTGGCGGAGGCCAACGCGAACGTCGCTGCCACGCAGGAGAAGCTGGCGGTGGCCGAGGCGGGCATCGTCAAAACGAAGAGTGAAATCGAGCTCGCCACCATCGAGGCCGAGCGCTCCCGGAGGCTGGTGTCGCAAGGCGCCGGCTCGCAGCGGGACGTGGACGTTCGGGCGAGCCAGCTGGAGACCGCCCGGGCCAGCCTGGCGGAAGCAGAGGCCACGCTGAAGACCTCGCGGGAGGAGATCGAAGTGGCGCGAGCCAACGCGGCGACGATTCAAACGCGCATCGCCGACGCGACGCTCAAGTCTCCGGTGACGGGCCGCGTCCTCTACCGCCTCGCCGAGCCCGGCGAGGTGCTGTCGCCCGGCGGACCGGCGCTGACGCTCGTGAACCTGGAGGACGTCTTCATGGAGATCTTCCTGCCCGCGAGCGAGGCCGCCCGCGTGAAGATTGGCTCCGAGGCGCGCCTCACCGTCGACTTCGAGCCCGACCGCTCCATCCCCGGCTATGTGTCCTTCGTGTCACCGGAAGCGCAGTTCACCCCCAAGCAGGTGGAGACGAAGAGCGAGCGGGAGAAGCTGGTGTTCCGCCTGAAGCTCCAGGTCCCCCGCGAGCTGGCCAGCCGCTACGTCGAGCGCATCAAGACCGGCATTCGCGGCGTCGGCTACGTCAAGGTGGACCCTGCCGCTGCGTGGCCTTCCCGGCTGCAAAACGTCGTCACCGCGGAATCCGAACCCCACTAGCCGGCGACAAGAGAGGGCCCAGGCATGGTCTCCAGCCGGCTCGTGGTCTCCATCCAGGACGTGACCCACCGCTACGGCAAGGCCGTCGCGCTCGACGGCATCTCGCTCGACGTCCCCAGCGGCATCCGGGTGGGAATCGTGGGGCCTGACGGCGTGGGTAAATCCACGCTGATGGCCCTGGTGGCGGGCGCCAAGAAGATGCAGCAGGGGCGCGTGAGGGTTCTGGACGGGGACATCGCGGACGCCCGGCACCGGCGCGAAGTGGGGCCGCGCATCGCGTACATGCCGCAGGGCCTGGGCAAGAACCTCTACCTGGAGCTCAGCGTCTACGACAACGTGGACTTCATGGCCCGGCTCTTCGGGCTGTCCCCCGAGGAGCGCAAGGTGCGCGTCCCGGAGCTGCTCGCGGCCACCGGGTTGGGAAAGTTCGCGGAGCGCCCCGCCGGCAAGCTCTCCGGCGGCATGAAGCAGAAGGTGGGGCTGTGCGGCGCGCTGGTGCACGACCCGGACCTGCTCATCCTCGACGAGCCCACCACCGGCGTGGACCCGCTCTCACGGCGGCAGTTCTGGAGCCTCATCGATGAGATCCGCGCCGGGCGCCCCGGCATGAGCGTCATCATCTCCACTGCGTACATGGACGAGGCGCAGCAGTGGGATTGGATCGTGGCCATGGACGCGGGCCGCGTGCTGGCGACGGGGACTCCCGCGGAGCTGATGGAGCGCACAGGCACCCAGGACCTGGAGAAGTGCTTCATCGCGCTGCTGCCCGAGGAGAAGCGCAGGGGCCACAAGGAGATCACCATCCCGCCCCGTCCCCCGGGCAAGGCGGAGCTGGCCATCGAGGCCCACGGACTGACCCGCCGCTTCGGGACCTTCACCGCCGTCGACCACGTCACCCTGTCCATCGAGCGCGGTGAGATCTTCGGCTTCCTGGGCTCCAACGGCTGCGGCAAGTCCACGACCATGAAGATGCTGACCGGCCTGCTGCCTCCCACGGAGGGGACGGCGAAGCTCTTCGGCAGCTCCGTGGACGCAGGCAGCATGGAGGTGCGCAAGAACCTGGGCTACATGACGCAGGCGTTCTCGCTCTACGGCGAGCTGAGCGTTCAGCAGAACCTGGTCCTGCACGCCCGGCTCTACCACCTGCCTCCAGACAAGGCGAAGGCGCGCATCGACGAGCTGGTCGAGCGGTTCGGACTGGGCGCGCACCTGGAGGCGTTGGCCGGAGACCTGCCCATGGGCCTGCGCCAGCGGCTCTCGCTGGCCGTCGCCGTGCTGCACGGGCCGCAGATCCTCATCCTGGACGAGCCCACGTCGGGAGTGGATCCGGTCGCCCGGGACAGCTTCTGGGAGCTGTTGATCGACCTGTCTCGCAAGCAGGGCGTCACCATCTTCGTGACCACGCACTTCATGAACGAGGGGATGCGCTGCGACCGCATCTCCCTCATGAACGCGGGCAAGGTGCTGGCGGCGGACAGCCCCCAGAAGCTCATCGAAGCCCGGAACGCGGACAGCCTGGAGACCGCCTTCATCGGCTACATGGAAGACGCCATCGCCGAGAAGGCTCGCGCCGAGGGCAAGGACGCGACTCCCGCCCCCACGCCCGAAGCCGCCCCACCCCAGCCCACGGCCGCGCCACGGGCGGACCGGGCCGGACTCCGGCTGCGTCTGGGCCGGATGCTCGCGTATGCCTCCAACGAGACCAGTCAGATTCTGCGCGACAAGGTCCGGCTGGCGTTCGCCTTCATCGGTTCGGCGGTGTTGATGCTCGTCTTCGGCTTCGGCATCACGACCGACGTCGAGAACATCCGCTATGCCGCGCTGGACCTCGACCAGTCGCCCGAGAGCCGCGCGTACCTGGAACAGTTCAGCGCGGCGAAGCCCTACTTCGCCCCGACCCCGCCCGCCCCGTCCGCGGACGAGGCGCTCCGCCGGCTCCAGTCAGACGACGTCTCGGTGGTGATGGAGATTCCGCCCCGCTTCGGTCTGAACCTCCGCCGGGGCTCCGGCCCCGAGGTGCTGGCGCAGGTGGACGGCGCCATGACCTTCCGTGGCGACACCGTGGAGCAATACGTCCAGGGGGTCCACAACCGGATGCTCCGGGATCCCGCGAGCGGCTTCCACTCCGCCAGCGCGCAGAAGTCCACGGCCAACATCGAAGAGCGCTACCTCTACAACCCCACCTTCAAGAGCATCTACTCCATCGTGCCGAGCGTCCCGGCGCTGCTGTTGCTGCTCATCCCGGCCATCCTCATGACGGTCAGCATCGTGCGTGAGAAGGAGCTGGGGTCCATCATCAACTTCTATGTCACGCCCACGGGGCGGCTGGAGTACCTGCTTGGAAAGCAGCTGCCCTACGTGGTCATCGGCATGGCCAACTTCTTCATCCTGACCGCGCTGGCGCTGGTCGTCTTCGGAGTCCCCATGAAGGGCAGCTTCCTGATGTTGGTGGTCTGCGCCCTGTTCTACGTCATGGCGACGACAGGCATTGGGATGGTGACATCCACCTTCACCGGCAGCCAGGTCGCGGCCGTCTTCGTCACGGCCATCCTGACCATCGTGCCGACCATCCAGTTCTCCGGCCTGTTGCAGCCGGTCTCCACGCTCCAGGGTGGGGCCAAGGTCGTCGGCTCCATCTGGCCGGCCACCTATTACATGCACGCCAGCCTGGGCGCCTTCACCAAGGGATTGGGCGCGGGCCTCATCCTGCGGGACGTCGCCTTCCTGGCCGTGTGCGTCCCCCTCCTTCTGGCCATCAGCGTCCTCGGCCTGAGAAAGCAGGAGAAATAGCAGTGAACTCGCTGCTGAACATCCTGTGGCTCGGGCTCAAGGAGATCCGAAGCCTGCTCAGCGACGCGGTGCTGATCGTGTTCGTCGTCTATGCGTTCACCCTGGCCATCTACGTCCAGGCCACGGGGACCTCCAGCGAGGTGAACAACGCCTCGATTGCCTTTGTCGACGAGGACGGGTCCGCGTTGTCCAAGGAGCTGCTCAACGCGTTCTATCCGCCCCGCTTCAAGTCGCCGGAGGTCATCACCGAGGACGCCATCCAGCCGGACATGGACCGGGGCCGGTTCATGTTCGTCGTGGTGATTCCGCCCCGCTTCGAGCACGACCTGCGCGCGGGGCGCAACCCGGACGTCCAGTTGAACATCGACGCGACCGCCATGCAGCAGGCGGGCATCGGCTCCGGCTACATCAAGAACATCCTCAACGACCGCATCTCCTCGTTCCTCAAGCGCACGGCGGAGACGGGACCGAAGCCCGTCAACCTCATCGTCCGCAAGCTCTTCAACCCCAACGGGGTGTCGTCCTGGTTCAAGAGCGTGGTGGCCATCATCAATCAAATCACCCTGCTGACGGTCGTCCTCACGGGCGCCGCGGTCATCCGGGAACGCGAGCACGGGACGCTGGAGCACCTGCTCGTGATGCCGCTGACCTCGTTCGAGATCGCCATGGCGAAGGTCTGGGCCAACGGACTGGTCATTCTCGTCGCGACCGGGGCTTCGCTGTTCCTGGTCGTGCACCTGGTGCTGAAGGTGCCGTTCGCCGGCTCGGTGATGCTGTGGTTCGTGGGCGTCGTGCTCTACCTGTTCTTCGCCACGGCGCTCGGCATCTTCCTGGGGACCATCTCCCGCTCGATGGCGCAGTTCGCGCTGCTCATCATCCTGGTGGTCCTGGTGCTCATGCTGCTTTCCGGCGGGAGCACGCCCGTGGAGAGCCAGCCGAAGTGGCTGCAATACGTCACGTACCTCCTGCCAGCCCGGCACTTCGTCAGCTTCTCGCAGGTCATCATCTACCGCGGAGGAGGGCTGTGGGCCGTCTGGCGCCAGTTCCTGATGGTGAGCGCGGTGGGCGTGGGCTTCTTCGTCTACAGCCTGGCGCTGTTCCGGAAGTCCATCGCGGTGAGCAAGTAGGGCCGGGCGCGCGGAGGATCTATCCTCCGGTCGATGAGACTGCTCCCCCGACTCCACCTCTTCGAGTTCCTCGACCAGTCGTGGCTACCCGCGCCGCTGCGCCGTGGCGAGGTCGACTACCTGCACGTCGTGCTCGACAAGACGCGCCCCTATGACTCCGTGGCCCCCCAGCTGGCGGATCTGCTGCGCATGTCCGGCACGAACCGCATCATCGACCTGTGCTCGGGAACGGGAGGACCCTGGCGCACCCTGCTCCCGGCGCTGCGCCGTGTGCACAGTGAGGCCGAGGTGGTGCTCACCGACCTCCACCCCACCCCGGTGCCGGAGCTGCCCGAGGGCGCGCGGTACCGCGACACTCCGGTCGACGTCATGCACATCCCGGAGGAGCTCACCGGGTTGCGCACCCTGTTCGAGGGATTGCACCACTTCCGCCCGAAGCAGGCGAAGGCCCTCCTCGCGGACGCCGCCGCGCGCGGCGTCCCCATCGCGGCCTTCGAGCTCACGCAGCGCTCACTGCTGTACGTCCTCTTCCAAATCCTGCTCATCGTGCCCCTGGTGTGGGGCTTCACCCTGCTCATCCGTCCCAGGAGCTGGTGGCGGCTGGTCCTCACCTACCTGGTGCCCATCATCCCCCTGCTCATCCTCTGGGATGGGGTGGTGTCATCGCTGCGGACCTACACACCGGAAGACCTCGAGGAGCTGACGGAGGGCCTCGATAACGACGGGTACAAGTGGCACCACGGCGTTCATCGGGTGAATGGAATGAGCATCACCTACCTCATCGGGCTGCCTCGGCCCCGGTAGGAGTTGAACCCAAGAAAAACGATCAAAATACTCAAAACACTCCTACCTCCTTGGGATGCCTCTTGGAAGGCAAAGCCTCGCAACCCAACCTCCGTCCGCTGTGAACCGGGAAGGAGAGGCGATGCATGTAATTAATTGGAGTGCCCTGCTGTGGTTGGGTCTGGCAGGGGTGGGCTGTGGGGGATTGCAGGGAGATGACGTGGCAGGGGAGCCCGGGGCCCCGCTGGCGGAGGCCGTCCCCGTGGCCACGGTGGAGGACGACTCCCGCGAGGTGACGGCCCAGGCGTGTCCCCCCGGGGTGGCGGCCCGGGTGGCGGCCATCACGCCCCCAGGGTTCTCGGGCTTCATGGGGGAGCTCACGAACGTCCAGGGGACGCTCTACTTCGTCACCTCCGCCTTCGCCACCGGTTCGTTCCTGTGGCGCAGCGACGGCACGGAGATGGGAACCGTCCTGCTGAAGGCGTTTCCGGGCCCCCCCGGCGTCTATCAGCCCCAGAGCCTCGTCGCGGTGGGCAACACGCTCTTCTTCCAGACCCGCACCGACACCACCGGCATGGAGCTCTGGAGCAGTGACGGAACGGCGGGTGGGACCCGGCTGGTCAAGGACATCACTCCCGGCTCGGAAGGCTCCGGGCTGACCCATGCCACGGAGCTCAATGGCCGCCTGGTGTTCTTCCGCTGGGTGCCGCTGCCGGGAGGTGGGGCCAGGCCGGAGCTGTGGCGGTCCGACGGAACGGCCGCCGGCACGCTGCGGGTGCGGAGCTTCACCAGCACCCTGGACCTGGGCAATGACACCTTGAAGGTCGGCAACGCGTTGCTCTTCGTGTTCTCCGAGGACACGGGCACCACGCTGTGGCGCACCGATGGCACGCTGGCCGGGACCACCTCCGTCAAGCGGCTGGACGCGGGGCCCACCTACCTCACGGACGTGAGCCGCCCGGGTGAGCAGCCGTTGTTCATCCTGGAGGACGGCCCCGACTTCGAGGTGTGGAAGACGAATGGCACCGCCGCGGGAACCGTTCGCCTGGAAGCCTTCGGCAGGCGGGTGAACCTGCTCGGGACGCTGGGCGCGAATGTCTATCTGACGTCCGTGGAGAATTCAGACCCGGCCCGGCTGCGCATTGATCGGCTCTCGTTGAACGGCGGTGGCAAGACGAAGGTCATCACCCTGCCCAACCCGTACGCGCCCGGCGAACTCGCGTATCCCGTACTCCAGACGGCGGTGATCTCCGGCATCGACATCTACTTCACCATGGCCATCGAAGCCGACCACCCTGGGCCATTGGAGGTGTCGCTGTGGGCGACGAATGGGACAGCCGCGGGGACCCGCAAGCTCTTCGACAGCCCTGGCCCGGACTACGAGGACCACTCTCCTGTGTTCGCCACCGGCACGGGCCAGGTCCTGTTCGGCGGCACGCCGGAGCAGAGCAGTCCCGCCTTCCCCTACTTCACCCGGGGCTCCGTGGCGACGCAGGGCCGGCTGGCGGACATCCACTTTCCGGACTCGTTCACTCGCGTGGGCAATCGCATCTTCTTCACCGCCGTCAACGGCGCCGACGAGGGCCAGCTGTGGTCCGTGCCGGCCACCTTCAGCTGCCCGCCAGGGCTGACCGGCCCGAGGGAGTAGGCAGGGACGACGCCGGGGCGCAGGAGCAGCCCCGGCGTTGAGGTACACTCCGGCAATCACTCGCTGGACGGCCCCGTACAGCGGCTTCGCCTCGACGGCGGTCCGCCAGCTCGCGACCCGGTCTCGCGACACTCCTACCTCCTTGGGGTGCCCCTTGGAAGGCAAAGCCTCGCAACCCACCCTCCGCGCGTCGTGGACCGGGAGGTGTGGACATGCATGCAAGGAATTGGGGTACCCTGCTGTGGTTGTGTCTGGCAGGGGTGGGCTGTGGGGGATTGCAGGGAGATGAGCTGTCGGGTGGGCCTGGTCCTTCGCCAGCGGAGGCCCTCCCCGTGGCCACGGTGGAGGACGACTCCCGCGAGGTGACCGCCCAGGCGTGCCCTCCTGGGGTGGCGGCCCGGGTGGCGGCCATCACGCCCCCGGGTTCCGCGGGCTTCATGGGGGAGCTCACGAACGTCCAGGGGACGCTCTACTTCGTCACCTCCGCCTTCGACACCGGTTCGTTCCTGTGGCGCAGCGACGGCACGGAGGCGGGAACCGTCCCGCTGAAGGCGTTTCCGGGGCCGCCGGGCGTCTATCAACCCCAGAACCTCGTCGCGGTGGGCAACACGCTCTTCTTCCAGACCCGCACCGACACCACCGGCATGGAGCTCTGGAGCAGTGACGGGACGGCGGGTGGGACCCGGCTGGTCAAGGACATCACGCCCGGATCGGAAGGCTCCGTGATGACCAACGCCACGGAGCTCAATGGCCGCCTGGTGTTCTTCCGCTGGGTGCCACTGCCGGGAGGAAGGGCCGGGCCGGAGCTGTGGCGGTCCGACGGAACGGCCGCCGGCACGCTGCGGGTGCGGAGCTTCACCAGCACCCCGGACCTGGGCAACGACACATTGAAGGTCGGCAACGCGTTGCTCTTCTTCATCTCCGAGGACACGGGCACCACGCTGTGGCGCACCGACGGCACGCGGGCCGGGACCACCTCCGTCAAGCGGCTGGACGCGGGGCCCACCTACCTCACGGACGTGAGCCGCCCGGGTGAGCAGCCGTTGTTCATCCTGGAGGACGGCCCCGACTTCGAGGTGTGGAAGACGAATGGCACCGCCGCGGGAACCGTTCGCCTGGAAGCCTTCGGCAGGCGGGTGAACCTGCTCGGGACGCTGGGGGCGTATGTCTATCTGACGTCCGTGGACAACCCGGTGACGAAGCGGCTTCGCATCGACCGGCTCTCCCTGAGCGGCGGTGGCAAGACGGGGATCACCACCCTGCCCAACCCCTACAGCTCCGACGAGTACGCGTATCCCGCCGTGCGGACAGCCGTGGTCTCCGGCAGCGACATCTACTTCTTCATGAGCATTGGAAGCGACGCCCCCGTGTCCAGGGACGTCTCGCTGTGGGCGACGAATGGAACGGCCGCGGGGACCCGCCAGCTCTTCGACAATCCCAATGTGGAGTACGGGTACCGCTACCCGCTGTTCGCCACCGGCACGGGCCAGGTCCTGTTCGGCGGCGCACCGGACCCCATCGGGCCCGTCTTCCCCTACTTCACCCGGGGCTCCGTGGCGACGCAGGGCCGGCTGGCGGACATCCACTTTCCGGGCTCGTTCACCCGCGTGGGCCATCGCATCTTCTTCACCGCCCTCGATGACGCCGAAGAAGGCCAGCTGTGGTCCGTGCCGGCCAAATTCAGCTGCCCACCAGGACTGACCGGAGCGAGGGAGTAGGCAGGGACGACGCCGGGGCGCCGAGCCGCCCCGGCGTTGCGGTACACTCCGGCGCACACGCGCTGGAATGCCCTCCGACCTGCTCGAAATCTCCGACCTCATCGTCGACTACGACGTCGCGACGCTCCAGCCCCGGCCGGTGTCGCGCGAATCCGTCGTGGCGCGGCTGATGGCCAACGGGCAGCGGTCCGCCGCGCGGTTCGTGCAGCGGCTTCCCGCGTCCAACGACACGCTCGACTTCGAGGCCTGCAGCCTGGCCCTCCTGCGCTCCCACATCGAGCTGCAGCGGCTGAGCGAGGAGTTCCTTCAGGCGGACCGCATCCGCTGCGTGCTGCTGCCCCTGTTGCAGGCGCTGCGCGACTCCGGCGTGAAGCCTCCGCTGCGCATCGTCGATGTCGGCTGCGGGCTCGGCTACGCCGTCCGCTCGCTCGCGGCGCATGGGCGGCTGGGACGCGACGTTGAAATCATCGGCTGTGACATGAATGTGACGCTGATTGAGAACGCCCGGCGGCTCGCGGAAGAGGAATCCCTCTCATGCGAGCTCCGGGTCGCGAACGCGTTCCAGGTGGAGCAGCCCGGACACATCTTCATCTCCACGGGCGTCCTGCATCACTTTCGCGGGAACGACCTGAACGCGTTCTTCGCCGGCCAGCGGCAGGGGCACGCGTTCGTGCACTACGACATCCAGCACTCGGTGCTCTCGCCCTGGGGCTCGTGGATGTTCCACCAGGCCCGCATGCGGGAGCCGCTCGCGCGCCACGATGGCGTGGTCTCCGCGCGGCGCGCCCATCCCACGGAGACGCTGCTGTCGGCGGCCCGGTCGGCCACGGGGTTCACCTGCGCGTCCCTGGATGGGGCCCGCAACCTCCTCGGCGCCATGCTCCGGCCCATGACCGCCACGGTGGGAACGCGCGCGGAGCTGTGGGAACCGCTCCAGCGCCACCTGGGCCCGCTGCGCTCACGGCTGGGTTCCACTTCATGAACGCCGTCCTGCCGGTGCTGCTCGCGCTGCTCGCCATCACCGACGCCGCGTTCTGCGGCTTCCGGGTGGCTGCGGGCCGCGATGCCCGCATCTTCAAGGCCGACTACTACCGGGCCGCCATCCGCCGGGGGATGGGGCGGGGACTCTTCACGACCGCGCTGGTGGGTGCCGGCATCGCCGGGGCCTGCCTGTTCTCATCGGGCCTGTTCCCCCAGCTGCTCGTCTGCGCGCAGGCGATCCTCTGGGTGCTCCTGCCGTACGCGACCCTGACGCTGATGGGCATGGGCGTCTGGGCCGCCGCGGAGGCCGACGTGCGGACGCTCGCGAGCGTGGTGGTCCTGGGGCCGTTCACGCTGCTCCGCCCCTGGGTCATCGCCACGGCGGCCGTCGCCGGAGCGTGGAAGGCTCCGGGGCTCACCGCCGCGCTCGTCACCGTCGCGGCGTGCGGCGTCCAGCTCACGCTCGAACCCTGGCTGAACGCCGGCATGCGGCCCCGGATTCCTGTCGGTGGGTCCGGAGAGACCGTGAAACACAAAGTCACACGTGCTTCCTGACACTTCCGGGGACCCTGCCCTGCCCTGCCTTGCCCGCTCCCCGGTCTCTTCCTAGGATTCAGGGCTCCGCTGATCTCCCCTCATCACCCGGAGTCCTCACCATGCGGTACACGCGCAAGAACGTCAGTGACCTGTTGAACGCGGTGCAGGGCAGCCCGGATGTCCAGGGCTTCGGCACCTCCAACTTCGCCGGCTCCACCTGGAACCTGGTCCCCTCCTTCGGCGGCGGCGCTGTCTGGCAGAACTACTGGACCTACCAGTGGACCTGCGAGGACGGCGGCACCGTCACCGCCGAGGACCGCTCCACGTTCGGCTGCTATTAGCCCGCGGCCCTCGCCTTCCCTTCCGCCGTTCCAACCCGCCACACGGAGGTCCCCGATGCGATTCACGCGCAAGGATGTCTCGGAGCTGCTGGAGCAGGTCAACGGAGGCCCGGACGTCCAGGGCTTCGCCACGTCGAACTTCTCCAGCACCACGTACACGCTCGTCGCATCGGGACCGGGAACGGTCTGGCAGGACCTCTACAACTCGGCCCACCGGCTGTGTTCCGAGGACGGCGCGACGTCCCCCTCCGAGGACTGCGGCGGCGGCGCCTAGCCTCGCGGTTCGCTGTGCTTCCCCCGCTTCCCCCCGTCTCGCGGTCCCCTCATGAACACGCGCCTCACCCTGATCCTCAACACCCACATGCCGCAGGTGTTGGGCGAGGGGTCCCTCTTCGATGAGCCGGAGAACTGGCTCTTCGAAGCGCTGACGGAGACGTACATCCCGCTGTTCCGGATGTTGGAGCGCTGGGACTCCCAGCGCTTCGCCGGCACGCTGGTGATGTCCTTCACCCCGTGCCTCTTCGAGCAGCTCGTCGCCTGCGAGGAGCGCTACACCGGCTACCTCCAGCTGCTGAAGCGCATCGCCACGCGCGAGCTGGAGCGCACGTCGCGGTTGGAGCTCTACAACCGCTACGAGAAGTTCCCCCAATCCCTATCGGACGAGTCGCTCGCGAAGGTCCACCGCACCGCGGGCATGTACCTGCGCCGCGTGGAGGACAGCCTCGCGTTCCTGCGCCAGCACAGCCTGCGGGACGTGTTCGCCTCGCTGGGGCGCTCGCGGGCGTCCAACGTGCAGCTGTGGACGTCCACGCCGCAGCACAACTTCCTGCCCTTCTTCCAGCCCGCCGTCGCGGACCGGCTGGTGGCGCGGGGCGTGGAGTCCTTCCAGGACCTCTTCGGCCGCGAGCCGGACGGCCTCTGGCTGCCCGAGTGCGCCTTCCAGCCGGGGCTGGAGCGCGTGCTCACGCGCCATGGCATCCGCCGCACCGCGCTCAGCCTGACGGGCATTGGCGCGTCCCAGGCCCAGGACCCCAGCGGCGTGTTTCGCCACGAGGACCTGGAGGTGATGGTCCACGACTACCGCATCGGGCTGTACCTGTGGAAGTCGCCCGAGTCCACGTTCCCCGCGCACCCGGTGTACCGCGAGTTCTTCCGGGACGTGGGCTTCGACGTGCGGCCTGAATACTTCGAGGAGATGGGCGTGCCCGTGCCCGCGAACAAGCGGGGGCACATGTGGACGGGCCTCAAGTACCAGGCGGTGACGGGGCAGAAGGTCGACCTGGGCCAGAAGGCGCTCTACGACGTGGACGCAGCCCGCACCCAGGTGAAGCAGCACGTGCGCGAGTTCTGGGAGCTGTTGGACTCGCGCCGCTCGCTCGTCCAGGACGGGCAGACGTTCGTGCTCGCGTTCGACACGGAGCTGTTCGGCCACTGGTGGCACGAAGGCATCGAGTGGCTGGAGGGCGTCATGCAGCCCGCCGCGCCCGTCGAAATCCAGGCCGCCACGCCGCCGCCCACGCCGCCGTCGCTGCCCCGGCTCTACTATTCGACGTGGGGGCGCGACTTCTACAGCGAGCACTGGCTGACGCCGGGCAACGCGTGGATGTACGCGATCATCAAGCTGGTGGAAGCGCAGCTGCCGGAGCCGGTGGACGCGGAGACGCGCGAGACGTGGCGCCGCTTCGAGGTCTTCAGCGGCAGCGACCTGCTCTTCATGATTCCGGATCCGACGCAGCGGGACCGGGCGAGGGCGCTGTTCCTCGCGCGCTACGCGGATGTCGTGTCGCGGCTGAAGGACTTCTCCTCCGAGCTGCTCACGTCCTTCCCGGTGGACCCCTTCAAGTGCGTGCTCATCCAGGTGAGCAAGGCCGACGGGCAGGAGCAGCCGCCGTTCCTGCTGCGCCGGCTGTCGCTGGAGGGCGTGAACACCGGAGCGCGCCGGGAGCTGACGCTGGACGCGGAGGTGCTGGAGGTCGCGGGCCTGCGCGTCGCGTTCCAGTACTTCCTCTTGCACCCGCAGGGCCGCTACGCGCTGCGCGTGGAGGGCTCCGAGCGCGAGCACGTCTTCCAGATGCCGGACTACGGCGTGCCGCTGCTCATCGCGCCGGACACCCGCACCTATCCCAAGTACGACCCGGAGGTGCTGTACCAGAAGCTGGGTGAGATCTGGGAGGGCGACCAGCGGCTGCCCCTCAAGATGAACCCCACGCTGCGCAGCCGCCACATGTACACGCGCGCGCAGGTGATGGAGGTGCTCGCGGGCAAGCGGACCGCCGTCTTCAAGTACAACAAAGAGGGCTACGCGCTCTTGCGCTTCCGCGACCGGAGCCCGGCCCCGGCGTGCGTCGTCTTCGACGACACGGTGACGCTCAGCGACGCGGGCACGTACATCCAGGCGGGTGAGCTGTCCGTGCCCGTGGTGAACGACCCCGCGGCCATCGCGAGCCATGACTTCGACGCGGTGGTCTTCACCTGCTCGCTCAACTTCGAGACGGAGGTCCCGCACGTCCGCGCGCTGCTGGAGGTGGCCACGCGCAGGCGGCTGCCCGTGGTGTCGCTGTACGACGACATCCTCTATTACGACCTCTTCGACGGGCTGGAGCCGGACCCCCACCTCTTCTTCCGCGTAGCCGTGCCGGAGCAGGACGCGCTCGCGAAGCCGGGCCCAGAGGACTACGGGCCGCGCAACCTGCTGGGCGTCTTCGGCACGGACACGGTGCAGGGCAAGTTCACCACGCAGGTCTACCTGCGCGAGGCGCTGGCGAAGCACGTGCGCGTGCGCCACCACGCCACGGAGCCCACGGGCATCCTGCTGGGCTCCGACACGGGCTACTCGCGCGTGCTGCGTGTGGAGCCCCCGCAGCGGCTGGCGTTCGAGCGGCGGATCATGCAGGAGCTCGCGAACGACTGCGACCTGGTCATCACCGGCGGGCAGAACGGCCTGCTCTACGTGCCGGCGAGCATGGACAAACGGGCCAACGCCTCCACGCTCATCTACGAGACGTTCCTGCCGCGCCTGGTGGTGCTGACCGTGGCGGTGGATACGAAGCCGGAAGACGTCATCGCGACGCGCGAATATCTGGAGTCGCTGGCCCGCGAGCACAACGTGCCCTGCACGGTGGTGGGCCTGGCGATGATGGGCGGGCGCAAGCTTTTGGGCAGCCGCTGGACGGAGACGTGGTTCCTGGGCGTCCGGGACGAGGTGCTGGAGGAGGCGCGGCGGAAGATGGAGCAGCACACCGGCCTGCGCGTCCACGCCATTCCGGAGGAAGTGGACGCACTGGCGCGGAGCGTGCTCACGCACCTGTGATGGAAGCGGGCGGCGCGATGCAGGAAGAAGGGGCCCCCGGGCTGCGGCAGTCGGCGCGCTATCTCGCCGCGCTGCTGCGGCTCTTGCGTCCCGCGTGGGGCTCGCTCTTGAGGAGCGCGCTCCTGGGCCCGGTCATCACCGGGCTCTTGCTCATTCCGCCCTTCCTCACGCGGCTGTTGTTCGACCACGTGTCGTCCCCTCGGGACCTGGGGCTTCTGCACGTGCTGGTGCTGAGCATCCTCGCCGCGTCGGTGGCGGCGGCGCTCGTGGAGTCCCTGTTCGGCTACTACTCCGCGTACCTCACGGTGAAGCTGGAGAGCTCCGCCACGCTCTACCTCTTCAACCACCTGCAGCACCTGCCGGACCGCTTCTTCTCCCGGCGTCAGGTGGGTGAGCTCACCAGCCGCTTCGACGACGCGAAGGCGGGCATGGCCCTGGTGCTGGGGTTGATCCGGCTCGTCTTCTCGCAGCTCACCTTCCTGGTCGTCATCCCCTTCACCCTGGCGTCGCTGCACTGGGAGCTGGCGCTGGCGGCCGTGGCCACGCTGCCCTTCGTGGTGGCGGTGCCGCTCGTCATCGGCCGCGCCATGGGGATGGCCTGGCAGGAGGTGATGGGCGTGCACGGCGCCCTCCAGGCGCTCCAGGTGGAGACGCTGCGGCAGAGCCGCACGACGAAGGTGCTGGCGCTGGAGCCGTTCATCTACCAGCGCGCGGCGGGGCTGATGCGGTCCGTGCTGCGGGCGCACCTGCGGGCCCACGGAGTGGAGGGGCTGATGCGGCTGTTCGAGCGCACGGTCGAGGCCGCACAGACGGCGCTGTTCACCTGGCTGGGCTGGCGGCTCATCATCCAGGGGAAGCTGACGCTGGGCGGCTTCGTGGCCTTCGTGGCCTATGCCGCGTACCTGCGCGGGCCGGTCATCGAGGCCATCGGCTTCGTCACCGGCCTGCAGCAGCGAGGGGTCCACCTGCGCCGCTTCTTCGAGTACCTGCACGAGGCGCCGGAGCAGGACCCGGCCCGCTCGCTGACGCCGCCGGCTCCGCTGACCCAGCGGCTCTCTGGCGGGGTGGAGCTGGAGGACGTGTCCTTCGGCTACCTGCCCGGACAGGACGTGCTGCGCGAGGTGAGCGCGCGCATCCGGCCCGGCGCGGTGGTGACCATCGTCGGCTCCAGCGGCTCCGGGAAGACGACGCTCGCGCGGATGCTGACGCGGCTGGAGGAGCCGGGCCGGGGGCGCGTGCTGTTCGACGGGAAGGACGCGCGGACGCTGGAGCTGTCCGACCTGCGCCGGCAGCTCGCGGTGGTGTGGCAGGACGTGGAGCTGTACCACGGCACCGTGCGCGACAACCTCACCCTGGGGCTCCCCGCCGTGAGCGAGGAGGACCTGCGGCAGGCCGTGCGGCTGTGCGCGCTGGAGTCCGTCCTCGCCGCGCTGCCGCAGGGCTTCGACACGCCGGTGGCCGAGGCGGGCGCGAGCCTCTCCGGCGGACAGCGGCAGCGGCTGGCGCTGGCCCGGGCGGTCTTGCGCGACGCGCCCGTGCTGTTGTTGGACGAAGCCACCTCGCAGCTCGACGTGGAGACGGAGTCCGCCATCGTGCGGGCGCTGCTCGCGCGGGCCCGGGAGCGCGGACAGACGGTGGTGTTCATCACGCACCGGCTGGCCAACGCGCCCCTGGCCGACGAGGTGTGGATGCTCGCGGGAGGCCGGCTGGTGGGCCAGGGGCCGCACACGGAGCTGCTCGCGCGCTGCGCGCCGTATCAGCGGCTGTTCCGTGCGGGCATGGGCGAGGCGGACGCCGCCTGACGCGGCGGAAAGGAAAGGTCCCGGTCATGGCGAACGAACTCCCACGCCCCACCGCGCAGCCGCTGCCCTCGCGACTGCCGCTCCTGGAGGACCCGGACCACGCCGGCCTCTTCGTCGTGCGGCGCATTGGCACGCTCACGTTGCTGCTCATTTTGGTGCTGGGCGCGGGGATGGTGCTCGCGGGTTCGCTCGTGCACCTGACCGTGTCCGTTCCGGACGCCGTCCCGCCCCGCACGGAGTCCGTGTCGCTGGGCACCTATGTGTTCCGGCAGCTGAAGCTCTGGAGCCCTTCGCGGCAGGGAGGCACCTCGCCGTGAAGAAGGTGGGCATCATCGACAGCGGCGTGGAGGTGGCCTTCCTGCGCGAGCACGCGATGCACCTCGCGGGAGCGGCCACCTTCTCGCTCGACCTGGACGCGCAGGTGCTGGAGGCGCGCGCCTACGAACGGGAGGAGCTGGTGGCGTGGCGGGACGGCACGGGCACGCTGGACCTGGAGGACACACATGGGCACGGCACCGCCGTCCTGAGCATCCTCTACGACCAGGTCCGTCCCTGGCCGGGCGTGGAGGTCTACGTCGCCCGCGTCCTCGACCAGAACATCCGAGGACACTCGCTGTGCCTCGTGGAGGCGATGGGGTGGATGCTCGACGAGGTGGGCGTGGACGTGCTCAACCTGAGCCTGGGCACGACCCACCGCGCGCTGGAGGCGTCCATGCGGGAGGTCACGGACCGCGCGGCGGCACGGGGCGCCATCATCGCCTCCTCCGCGGGCGGCATGCCCACCCTGCCCGCGCAGCTTGAGTCCGTGGTGTCCGTGGGCGACCCCGCCCTCATGGAGCGCGTGGGCGCGGACGTGAAGGTGGACCACGTCGTGAAGGAGCGGGAGGTGAAGCTCTACATGGGCGGCCACTGGATGCAGGTGCCCATGACGACCAGCTTCGCCTGCGCGGTGGCGGTGGCCGAGGTGCTGCGCGAGGGACCGCCTCCGGGCTGGCGGCGCAAGCCCGGCTGAAGCACCTCACGGCGCGGATGCATCCTGGGGGGGCGGCGTCACCTCCATGGCCACGTCGCCCAGGTCCAGCACGTCACCGTCCTTCATCTTCAACGGCCGGCGCAGACGCCCCTGCGAAGGGCCGCCCAGGATGAGGAGGACGCGTTCGCCCGCGCGCACCCCGCCCAGGGAGAAGCGGCCCTCCGCGTTGGAGATGTGCTCCATCAAGGGCTCCTCCCCCTCGATGAAGACGAACGCGCCAGAGACGGGCGTCTTCGTGGCCGCGTCCACCACCCGGCCCCGAACGGTGCCGGAGGCCTCCAGCGGAATGTCCACTTCGAGCACCGCGCCCGTGGAGGGCGAAGCCGTGGTCTCGCCGATGGAGCCATCCACCGTGCGCGCAGTCAGCTTCACGGGGTCGGGCGGGACGTCGCGTAACTCGAAGCGGTCGCCGGAGAACTCGAAGGGGCCTTCGCCGTTGGGCAAGTAGCCCTTCTGGAGCCGGAGCGAGAGGGTGAAGCCGCGAACGGGCTCTCCCTTGCGCACCACGCGGCCGCGAAGGAAGGCCGAAGGCCTCAGCCGCACCACCACCTCCTTTTCGAGGGTGATGGGCACGGGCTCGCTCGATCGTCCTCCATTGCGCGCGACCAACAGCGCGCGGTCCGGGTGGGTGAACCCCGGTCGGAAGGAAACGGTGAAGCGCCCCTCCGCATCCGTGGGTGTCATCGACAGGGGGACGCCCTTTCCTTCCGCGGCCGTGAGGGTGATGGCGGCGTGGGGCGACGGCGAGCCATCCGGCTCCAGGACGACACCCCGGTACGCGCGCTCCTCGGGCGGCTCCTCCCAGATGAACTCGACCTGGGCCGTCCGTCCCGCCTCCACGCGCACCTGCACCTGCTTGCCCTGAACGAAAAGACCGCGCGCCGCGAGCGTGGCCGTGTAGGCGCCGGCGGGAAGGTTCATCCGGAAGCCCCCGTCCGCGCCCACGGCGGCACTGCCGAGGGTCATCCCCGTGGCCCCCGGCTGCCTGTCCGCCATGGCCGTCACCTCCAGCTGACCCGCCGAGAGGTCTCCACGGGCCGCGCGCACCCTGCCCTCGAGGGTCCCCGTGCCATCCAGGGTGAAGTCCGCCCGGGCCGTGCGGTTCTCCTCCACGGAGACGGTCTGGCGGATGCCCGCCGTCGTCCCATCCTGGCTCGCGGAGAGGGACAGAATGCCCGTGGCGATTCCCTCGAGCCGATAGTGGCCGTCCGCGTTCGTGCGGGCCTCGATGGAGCTCAACCCCATTCCCCGGCTCCAGCCGCTGACGCCGGAGATCCGGGCCGCGGCCACCGGCGCTCCGTTCCGGTCTCGCACCTGGCCCTCCACCGCGCCGGTGCCCGAGAGCTGAAGTTCCACGGGAAAGCGTTCGCCCTGCCTGACCGTCAGGCCCTGGCGCATGGTGGGCGAGTAGCCCGAAGCCGTGACCTTCGCGTCGTAGCCGCCTGGGGCAAGCCCCCGCACGAGGAAGTGCCCCTCCGCGTCCGACACGGCGACGCCGGGGTCCGCGTCCCCGCCGGAGCGGCTGACGTCGACGCGCGCTCCCTCCACCGGCTTGCGCGAAAGCGCCTCGACGACGCGGCCCTCCAGCACCGCGCCCGGTCCCAGCTGGATGCGCACGTCGCGCACGGTGCTGCCCGCTGCGCAGAGCACTGGCAGGTCAAGCGCGCCGGACTCCTCGCCGCGCCGCGCGGACAGGAGATGGGAGCCGGGCTCCACTTCCACGGAGAAGCCGCCCTGCGCGCCCGTCGTCACCACCTGCGAGGCGCTGCCGCCGACCCGCACCTCGGCGTCCGCGGCCGGCAGGCCCTTCGAGTCCACGACGAAGCCCTCGATGACGCTCGCCAGCCGGAGCGCCAGCGTCAGCGGGCCTTCCGGGGGGATGAGCAGACGGCCCAGCACCAGGCGCGCGTAGCCGGGGGCGCGGGCCTCCAGCTTGTAGGTGCCCGGGGTGAGTCCGTCGATGCGGAAGTTCCCCCGCTCGTCGCTCGTGGCATAGACGCGCTCGTCGTCGGGAGCATCCGGGCGCTGCCAGGTCTCCAGGTCATGGGCGTGAGCCGTGAGGACGATCTCCACGAGCGGTAACGGTTCATTCGTTCCGCGCACCACCGTGCGGCCCGTGAGTGATTGCGCGGGCTCCAGGGAGATCCGCAGCGCCGTGCGCGACTCACCGAGCGGGCGGGACACGTCATGCAGCAGAGGGGTCCGGCCCGGAGCGCGCACCGCCACGAGATAGCGCCCGGGACCGGAGGCAAGCCGGACGTGGCCTTGCGGATCCGTGACCCCAGAGCCCATCAGCGTCCAGGTGGACGCCCGCGCCCCCCTTGCGTAGAGCCGCACGGTGGTTCCGAGTGAAGGCTTTCCATCGGACAGCACCTCCACGTCCAGGACGCCATCCGCTTCGCTCGGGGACCGCGCCGCCGGGAGCCCCTCCACGGGGGCGGAGCGCTCCGGCGTGGGCACAGGGTTCGCGGAGCGCTTCCGCGTCAGTGTGGCTTCCGCGTTGCCCTCCGGGGCGTCCGGTCCTCCTGAACGCAGCGCCCAGAACAGCACGAGGCCGCACGCGACCAGGACCGCCACTCCACCGATGAGCCACCTGCGCATGCCCGCCGTCCTCGCCCCCGTCTCCATGGGGCACATGGCCACCAGTATCCCCCGAAGCGGCGCGTGCGTCCCGCCCCGGACTCCATGCCCCGGGTCGTGTCCCGGATGCTTCCGCGCGCCACATGACAGGTGCCGCACAGGTCCTGCCAGGTCGTTGGGTCCGCCCGTGGCCGCGTGCCACACTTTCTCCATGGCTGACACGCTGCCCACGGACGCAGCCCCTCCACCCACCGGCATCGAGCGCCGCAAGTTCCTCACGTGGCTGGTGGCCTCGCCCACGTTGATGATCGCGGCCCGGCTCGCGCTCGACGTCCCCTCCGCCGAGGCATCGGAGCCCTCGGCGGCTCCGGAAGAGACACCGCTCAATCTCTACGTCGCCGTCAGGACCGACGGCCGCGTCGTCGCCACCTTGCCCCGCACGGAGATGGGCCAGGGCATCACCACCGCCGTCTCCATGCTCGTCGCCGAAGAACTCGATATCGGCCTCGATGCCGTGGACGTGCACACCGCCGACGCGGATCCCCGCTGGCTCATCCAGCTCACCGGGCTGTCCTCGACGATGCGCTACCTGGCCGGTCCGCTCCGCGCCGCCGCGGCGGAGGCCCGGGCACGACTGGTCACCGCCGCCGCGCACCGCTGGCGCGTACTGGCCCTCACGCTCACCACAGCGCAGGGCGAGGTGCGTGCCCCCGACGGCCGCAGGCTCGGCTACGGCGAGCTGGCGGAGGACGCCGCTCGCGTGCTGCTGCCGGAGGTGTTGCCGCTGCCGAAGCCTCCGAGCAAGTACACCGTGGTCGGTAAGCCCACGGGACGCGTCGACGCACGGGACATCGTCACCGGCGCGGCGCGCTTCACCCTGGACCTGGACATCCCGGACGCGGTGCCCACGGTGGTGGCGCGGCCTCCCACGCTGCTCGGCAAGGTCCAGTCCTTCAATGCCTCCACGGCCCGGGCCCTGCCTGGCGTGGTGGGCGTGGTGCAGATTCCTTCAGGCATCGCGGTGGCGGCGCGGACGTACTCCCAGGCCTTCGCCGCTCGCGATGCATTGCAGATCACCTGGACCGCTGGCCCGGCCAGCCATCTCTCCGACGCCGACATCCGGACCCGGCTGCGTGACGCCATCGGGCCCCGGCCGCTACCTCCGCTGCTCACGACCCGGGTCGTGGAGGGACGCTTCGACTTCCCGTATCTCGCGCACGCGCCCATGGAGACGCAGAGCTGCGTGGCGCGTGTGACGGCGGACACCGCGGAGGTCTGGTCCGGCGTCCAGGATCCGAAGTTCGCGCGGAGCCAGGTCGCCGCGGCACTGGGATGGGCGCTCACTCCGCAGCGGGTCACCGTGCATCCCATCCGCGCTGGCGGTGGCTTTGGCCGGCGCTTCTTCACCGAAGCCGCCGTGGAGGCCGCGCTCATCTCGCGCTCGCTCGGGCACCCGGTGAAGCTGATGTGGAGCCGCAACGACGAGATGCGCCACGGGCACTACCGGCCCGCGAGCCACCACCGCATCCTCGCCTCGCTGGGGCCCGGCGGCTCCATCCTCGGCTGGCAACACCGCGCCGCCATCCCCACCGTGGAGTTCCCTCACGGCTTCGGGGACCTGCTCACCTCCCTGGTCGGTCAGGTCCTGCCGGATGTCACGAGCGCGGTGTTCTTCGCGCTGACACAGCACGTCCCCTACCAGTTCGGCTGGGTGGCGCAGGAGCTGGCCGAAGTGCCGCTCCCGATTCCCACCGCGTCCTTCCGCTCCGTCTTCACCAGCCAGGTGGGCGTGGCCAACGAAATCTTCGTCGATCAGCTGGCTCGCGAGCTCCAGAAAGACCCCGTGGAGTTGCGGCGCTCCCGCCTCACGTCCCGCAGGCTCAAGGCCGTGCTGGAGCGGGTGGTGCTCGAAGGCGCCTGGGGCCGCGCGCTGCCACCTGGCGTCGCGCAAGGCGTCGCCGTGCTGGAGGAGTGGGACAGCGCCATCGCCCACCTCGTCGAGGTGGACGTGACCAGCGGGACGCCGCGCGTGCTGCGCGTGGTCATCGCCGCGGACGTGGGCCTGGCCATCAACCCGAAGGGCATCGAGGCCCAGCTCCAGGGCGCGGCGATGGACGCCATGTCCACCACGCTGAGCGCCGGGCTCCACATCGACGCGGGCGCCGTGCGCGAGGGCAGCTTCGCGGACTACCGGTGGCTGCGGATGAAGCACGCCCCCGCCTCCATCCAAGTGCACCTCGTGCGCTCCGACGACCGCGTGGGCGGTGTGGGGGAGCTGGGCTACCCCAGCGCGGCGGCGGCCCTTGCCAACGCCATTGCACGGGCGACGGGCACCATGCCCACGCGCTTTCCCATCCTCGACGAGGGAGCCTGACCATGCCGGCCCATTCCTTCCTCCTCAACGGTCAACCGGTGTCGGTGGACTCGCCTGCGGACCTGCCCCTGCTGTGGGTGCTCCGCGACGTGCTGGGCGTCACGGGCCCCAAGTACGGCTGCGGCGTGGGCGTCTGCGGCGCGTGCACCAGCCACCTGGACGGCGCGGCCTTCCGCCCCTGCCTCCACCCCGTAGGTGACATCGCGGGCCGCGAGGTGAAGACCATCGAAGGACTCGCGGACGCATCCGGACTGCACCCCGTGCAGGAGGCATGGATCGCCGAGGACGTGGCCCAGTGCGGCTTCTGCCAGCCGGGGCAGATCATGGCCGCGGTCGCACTGCTGCGCAGGAACCCCCAGCCGTCCGACGCGGACATCGACGCGGCCATGAGCGACAACGTCTGCCGCTGCGGAACCTACGTCCGCATCCGCGCCGCCATCCACCGCGCGGCGCTGCTGCTGCGAAACGGCGCGGGCCCCCGGCAGGGCTGAACATCTACCGCGGCGCGGGCCTCGCGTCCGCTCCGGGCCTTCATCGAAATGGCGCGGGAGCTGCTCCCCCGCCGCTGAAGCGGGCCTGGCCGCTCGACTCCCACTCGGGCAGGCGGGCATGCTGCGCGTCGCTGAGTCCCCTTCTCGTGGACTGTTATTGCGGAAGTCGGGCCGGTCCCACACCGAAAGGACAAGAACATGGCGCGGTACGGACAGCGTGTCGGTCTCTTCATGGCGCTCACGATGGCGGCGACCCTGCTGGGCGCTCCCGCGCACGCGGCGGGCACGGCGAAGAAGCCCAAGCCCTCCACCTCCACCTCCGCGAAGGCGGACGCCGGGGTCGAAGGCAAGGACGCGGGCACGGCCGCCACACCGGAGAAGGACGGCGGCGAGTCCCAGGGCGCCGGCCGCTGTACGGGCAAGGCGCACTTCTGCGGCGTCTTCTCCCAGATGTACTGCAGCAGCCAACCTGGATGTGCCTACATGTTTGGGTCCAATATGTGCGGCGGCGTGGCCATCGCGTGCGAGAAGGCCACCAACGAAGCGTTCTGCACGAAGATCAAGGGCTGCTCCTGGAAGTAGCCCGCTCACACTGCAGGGGGACTCCATGCCGAAGCGCGAATTCGACGAGGGCATCGACACCGCGACCCTTCCTCGCATCTCCATCCTGTTCATCCCCTTCGACGCGGCCAAGAAGTTCTACAAGGCCAACACCACCAAGGGTGTGATGGGGCTGAGCGCGACGTTGGATGACACGGGGGCGCGGGTGGACGGAAAGAGCCTCGCGAACCCGCTCGTCCCCAGCATGGCCGCCACCGAGTTCCTGCAGGGGCCGGACATCGCCGCGAAGCTCGCGGACATCGTGGAGCAGGAGTGCGACCTCATCCGCAACATGCACGTCCGCGACTCCGACTATGACGACAACCTCCAGTCCTGGCTGGAGAGCAACGGCCCCCAGGCGGCGGACACGTCCCGGTGGAGCGACCGGCGCAAGAAGCGCATCGAGCGGAACCTGCGCGGCTACAAGCACTACCCCGTCTTCATCTTCCTGTCGGAGAACCCCACGGGCTCGCCCTTCCCGGACCGCATCGACGTCCCGGGCCTGGGCATGGCCTACGTCCGCAAGCACCTGATTGACCACGCGACGATCAAGGGCATCAAGCACGTCAACGAGATTGCCCTCTACCTGCGAGAGGACATCGACGAGCAGTTGGACAACGTGAAGGAAGACGGCTTCTACCTGGAGGCCACCACGCTCACGCGCAATACGTCGTCCATCCAGACGAAGCTGAAGGCCAAGGACGAGTACATCCTCAAGGTGACGCTCGGGAACCGGTATGGCTATTCGGTGACGGTGGCCGGGGTGCACCTGCGCGCGTCGCTCACCGGCTCCAGTTCCCATGAGCGGATGGTGGAGCGCAATGCCTTGCAGGCCTTCTGCAAGTCCGAGGGCATCCAGGTGATGGTGGGCGACTTCAACATGGACCTCCAGGAGACGGCCCAGGGCAGCCGGGGCGTCTACTTCGACGGCCAGCCGGAGACGCAGCCCACGTACATGCTGGCCCTCAAGAGCAGCGAGGCCATCCCGCTCTTCCAGCAGCAGTATTCGAACTCCGCCGGCAACGCCCACTACATGGGCTACTACCAGTCGGACGTGGATTTCCTGGAGCTGTCCGGCCCCGGCATGTTCGGCCTGATGGGCGCCAGCGGCTCCCGGCACCTGAAGTCCGAGGGCAAATACTACTCGGACCATCCGTCCATCTACCTGCAGGTGAAGTCCACGCGCCTGACCGACGAGGCGCGCGACAAGATCTTCCGGCGGAAGATCCTCCGCGTCGTGAAGCCCAAGCAGTAGGGCCCGCTCGCGTCAGTAGACATACGGCGCGCGGCGCGCCCACTCCGTCTTGCCGTAGTGCTTGTGGAGGTACGCGAAGGCCTTCTTCGCCTCCGGCGTGTTCTGGCCACAGCCCCGCTTGCTGGAGCGGACCGCGCGGAACAGCGCGATGGGCGAGCGCGGATCCTCCGGGTGCGCCTTCGCCCAATCCAGCGCCACGCGGGAGAAGAAGGCCACGGAGGAGCCCGCCTCGTTGAGGGCCTTCCACTCCGCGGCGGCGTCCGCCCGCTCCTCCGGGCTCGCGAACGGGAGCGGCGTCTTCAGCGGATCCTCCAGGTTCTTCGGCCCCGGCACGCACCAGCCGTTGCGGTACCAGCTCAGGTCCTCGGTGAGGTCCAGCTTCGGGGAGACGTTGGCCAGACGGTCCCTGGCGGGCTCCACCCTCGCGGAGACGACCGGCAGCCCCATGATCAGCAGCCGCGCGTCGAACTGACGCTCCTCCGCAGTGGGCCGCCCCACGATGGCCAACAGCTCCGCGCGGGCCTTGGGCTCCGTCTCCGCGAGCGTGGTCGCCTGGGCCGTGAGCATGGCGTCATCCCCCACCACCGCGGCGCGGGCGAACACGGCCCACGACAGCTGCCGGCGCAGCTCGGGGCTCAGCGTGGGAAGCGCGGCCCACTCGCGCAGCCGACGCGTGGGGACATGGGACTCCAGGAAGGTGGCCCGCGCGGCGCTGAGTCCCATGGGTGCACTGCCGTCCGGCTGGGGGGCCAGGACGGACTCCTCCACCAGGAACTGGGCCGCGTTGCGCAGGGCCTCGTCCCAGTCATGCGCCAGGTGCATCCGTTCCTCGCGCAGGGCGTTGTCCGCGGACAGCTGGTCGCGCACCTGCTCCAGGGGAATGGCGTCCAGCCGCGCCCGGGCCTCCGCCAGCTGTCCCCGCTCCCGCAGCAGTTGCACGGAGCGCCACGCGAGCGTCATGCCCGCGGGAGACTCCACCGGCACCTTCTCCGCATCCGCGAGCAGCGTGGGCACCTCTGGCGAGTCCGCGCGGGCCGATAGCAGCGCGAGCACGAGCCAGGGCTGATTCCCGGACTTCTTCCAGCGGGCCACGGCGGTTGCGTAGGCCTTCGCAGGCCACGGCGCCTCCGGAACGCCGGTCTCTTCGGGAAGGGGGGTGGACATGAGCCGGAGCCACTCGGAGAGCTCCGCCGCGCGAGGCTTGAGCCCCGGACAGGCGACAGCGTTGCCGTCCGCATCAGACCCCAGCGAGAGGCCGGCCAGCTCCGACTCCAGCCCGGAGCCAGTGCCCTTCTCCAGCACCCGCGAGAACAGCTCGCACCGCCAGGTGTCCGGCGACAGTCGCCAACGCACCAGGTCCAGCAGGCGCCGCGAGGGCCCGTGCACCTCGCGCAGCTTCGGATCCGCGAGCACCTTCTGGATGGCCTCCTCCGCCCGGGCGAAGCGCGCGAGTGACGCCTCGTCCAACTTGCGCGCCTCGTAGTAGTCGTCCGGCTGTAGGAACAGCGCCTCGCGAACGCGGGTGCGCGCCACGAGGTACGCGCCGAGGACCCGGTAGGGAGAGTCCGCGGTGCTGGCCATGTTCTGGAAGGCCTCCGCCGCCGCGTCGAACTTCCCGCAGTACAGGTGCATGGCCGCGGCCTGGTAGTCGCGCTCGGCCTGCCTGCGCGCCTTCTCGCGCGGCGTCAGTGACTCCTCGATGCCCGGCCCCGGGTCAGCCAGGGTGCAGCCCTTGCTGAAGACGTTGTCCTGGTTGCCCACCCACTCCTTCAGCAGGGCCGGACGCTGCTTCCATTCCTTCGCGAGCGCGCGGGCCGTGACCGCGGCATGCAGGAAGGCATCACCGTGGATGTAGGCGTCGTTGGAGGCGTACACCATCTGGTTGGCGTCCACCTGCGGCAGGTCCTTGGCGGGCACGACCTCCTGCCGGACGGCGGTCCATTGATCACGGGCCCAGCTCGGGTCGGGCCCATAGCGGCCCTCCGCGTCCGTCCAGCCCGCCACCAGGTGCTTCTGCTCCTCCGCCGTGGTGGGGATGCCCATCATCGAGCGAAAGGCGAAGGCGAGGTATGGCGGGTCGAAGGTGCGTCGGAGGATGCCCAGGCGTCCGGCGGCGTAGTTGCTGAAGGGCCGGTCGGGATTGTCGACGACGGAGAAGCGGGGCTCGGCCCCGAAGTCGGGCCCGCAGGCATCGGCGATGACGGGAGGCAGCAGGACCGCGAGGCCGACGAGCCCCAGGACTGTTCTTGCGTTCTTCATGGTCGGGTCTCCGCCACGGCGTGAGCGAATGCATCGGGCGTCCACGGCCGGGGGTTGAAGAGATAGAGGGTCGAAACGCCGGGAGGCACGGGCTGCCACTCGTCCATGGCCAGGCCCATGCTGCCCGAGCACGGAAGGGGCAGGCCGCGCGCGAACCGTGCACGCCAGACCGGCCCGTCCGGGCCCATGCGGAAGAGCTGCGGCACCACTTCGTCCACGGGCGCGCGGGCAATCCAGCTGCCGGGCACACACCACGACGCGAGCCCCGTGATGGACAGCGGCATCCCCGGAGGCAGGCGCGCGCGCAGCCGCTGGAGCAGGTCGACGTAGGCGTCGTATTCCGATGCACGGGCATCGAAGTCGAGTTGCAGCGCCGTCACGTCAGGGCGGCGGCGCACGAGCGCATCCAGACTCATGGCCAACGACTCCAGGCGCTCCGGTCCGATGCGCGCGAGCGAGCTTTCCGGAAGCATCTGCAGCCGCACGGTGGCCTTCAGCGCGGTGCCCGGCGGAGCCCGGAGTGGCTGCCTGCGGGGCACCAGGTGCTCGTCCTCGTCGGAGAGGTCGAGCGTCGCGAGCAGGAAGGCGACATCCACCGCGCGGCCTTCCAGGAAGCGCAGGTCCTCCGGCCGCTCCCACGCCCAGAGGACGAGCCGAGGCGGCGGAGACACCGCCGGCGGCATGGCCACGGACAGCGGCAGGCACAGCAGCGTGAGGACAGCAGTGGCCCGCAGGCCGCGCCGTGGGCCGGGTGCCGCGTGCGAATGAGACTGTTCGGGGAGCATCGCGGCCAGGAAGCCACGGCCGGGCACCCTGCCCGGCCGACACTGCGACACATAGCAACCCACGCGCCACCCGGTCATCCACGCGCGCTTGCGCCTACGGCTCAGGTCGTCCCGGTCGTGGCGCGAACTCCGACGCAGCGGGTGCCGCGCCCACCGCCCGCCTCACTTCCCCGCCTTGACCCCCAGCATCCGCAGCGCCAGCTCCGCGTGCAGGTCCGCCAGCGCGTCCACGTCCAGCGCGGGCGTGGGTTCGAACCAGTAGGGCAACCGCAACCCCATGGCGGAGATGGCCGCGGCGACGACGCCCGCGTTCGGCACGGAGAACACGCCCTGCGCGCGCCCCCGTTCGATGACCGCCATCAGCAGCGCCGACGACTGCTCCCGCAGCGCCAGGGACGGCGCCGCCAGCTCCGGCGGCAGCGCATGGATTTCGTCGTTCACCACCACGGCCAGCTGCGGATGGGTCGCGTGCAGCTGCGTGTGCGCCCGGACCAGGGCCCGGAGCTGCTCCACCGGCTTCGCCCCCGCGCCGAGCAGCGCCGTGCGCAAGCCCTCGTGGTGCGCCTCGTGCCCCAGCCGCACCAGCTCCGCGAGCACGTGCTCCTTGGAGGGGAAGTGCGCGTAGAGCGCGCTGGGCCGCAGCTCCAGCTCCTTGGCCAGGTCCCGGATGGACGCGTCATGGAAGCCCCGGCTCGCGAAGAGCTGGAGCGCCGTCTCCAGGATGCGGCGACGCGTGCCGTCAGCCAGCGCCGAGGCCGGAAGCACCGCCTTGCGCGCACGAAGACGGGACGGGGAGGAAGACGCCATGGGAGCCACCTTGAAAAACGAACGGTCGTTCAGCTACGGTTCCACCGACCCTGAAAGCGTAGTCCAACCCCTCTCTGAACGGTCGTTCACCCGACGATGCCCACGTTCTCCCTTCCCGACGGCGTCACCCTGCACCTCCAGGAGTCCGGCGAGGGAGCGCCCATCCTGCTCCTCCACGGGCTGGGTTCGTCCGGCAGCGACTGGGCAGCGGTGGCGCCCCGGCTGTCCGGGCATCACCGCGTGCTGGTGCCGGACGCGCGGGGCCACGGCCAGAGCGACAAGCCGGCGGGCACGTATGGCGTGGCCCTCTTCGCACGGGACATCGCCGCGCTGTGTGACGGACTGGGGCTGAAGCAGGTGCACGTCGTCGGCCTGTCCATGGGCGGGATGATGGGCTTCCAGCTGGCGGTGGACCGGCCGGACCTGGTGCGCAGCCTGACCGTGGTCAACAGCGGGCCGGACATGGTCGCGCGCACGTTCCGCCGGAAGATGGAGTTCGCGGCGCGACTGCTGGTGCTGCGCCTGCTGGGTCCCCGCGGGCTGGCGAAGCGCGTGGCCCCCAGGCTGTTTCCCAAGCCGGAGCAGGAGGCCCTGCGCCAACGGGCCATCGAGTCGCTGGGCGCCAACGCGCCGGACGTGTACCTGCGCGCGACAAAGGGGCTCGTCGGCTGGAGCGTCCAGGACCGGCTGAAGGACATCGCCTGTCCCGTGCTCGTGCTGCACTCCGAACGGGACTACACGCCGCTGTCCACGAAGCAGGCCTACGTGGGCCAGCTCAAGGACGCGTGGCTCCAAGTGCTGACGGATTCCGGGCATGCCGCGCCCGTGGATCAACCCGGACAGGTCGCCGACGCGGTGGAGCGGTTCCTCCGGGAAGTCGAGTCACCCGGACGCATGACGCGTCCTGGCTGAAGCAGGAGGCAGACACATGTCGGTGACTCGGAAGGTCCAGGCCATGTCTCGCATGGCGGTGGCGGTGTGCGCGCTGTTCGCCGTGTTGGGAACCACGCAGGCCCGCGCGGGCGAGTGGGTCCACGGCGTCTATTCGAACGTCTGGGGCACCCGGAGCTACCAGCTCTGGGTCCCCACCGGCTACCAGCCCGGCGAGCCGCTCCCGCTCGTCGTGGGGCTGCATGGCTGTCTTCAGAACCCGGACCAGTTCGCGGGCCTGTCGAGGCTGAACGCGAAGGCGGACGCGGAGAAGTTCCTGGTGCTCTATCCCAACCAGGCGATGTTCGCGAACGGCACCCAATGCTGGAACTTCATGTTCTCCTCCAACCAGGAGCGAGGCATTGGCGAGCCGTCGATCATCGTCGGCATGGTGGATTGGGTGAAGAGCCACTACGCGGTGGACTCGCGCCGCGTCTACCTGGGCGGCGTCTCCGCGGGCGCGGTGATGACCAGCGTCCTGATGGCCTGCTACTCGGATGTGTTCACCGCGGGCATGGTGGGCGCGGGCGCCATGTACAAGGCGGCCACCACGGCGTCCGGCAGCCTCTATGCCATGACGTTCGGCAGCATCTATTCGCCGGATGACCGGGGCTATGACGCGTGGGCGTGCTCGGGCAAGCCGCGCCGGACGGTGCCGGTGCTCGTGGTGCACGGCACGTCCGACAACGTCGTCAATCCCGTCAACGGCCAGCAGACCGCACGCCAGTTCGTCCAGACGAATGACTACGGTGACGACGGCTCCAACAACAACAGCGTGTCCAACACCCCCGCCCGGGTGACGTCCGCTGTTTCACCGGGAGGCCGCAAGTACACCGTGAGGGACTACGTCTCCAACGGCGTGCTCCTGGTGCAGCACATCGAAATCCAGGGCATGGGTCACGCATGGCCTGGCGGTGACGGCGCCTTCCCGTTCGCGGACCCTGCGGGTCCCGACGGAACCACCATCATGTGGGACTTCTTCAAACAGCACTCCCGCTGAAGGGGCGCGGTCCGTCCGGCGGCTCCCGGACTACCCGGGAAGACGTGGACAGCCCATCCGCCGACATGTTGAGCTTGGGTCAAAGGCATCCATCGCCCGTACGCCCGAGACGCCGGCCCCATGTCCTTCTTCGAAGTGCTTTCACCGGTTCCACAGAAGATGGACATGGGGGGTGACCTTCCCCTGCGCTTCCGCACGCGTCCGCTGCTCGGCCAGGTCGTGTGGCCGCTGCTCGGGCTGGTGCTGCTGGTCGTGCTCCCCGTCGCCTACGCACTGGACCAGGGCCTGTCCCTGGCCCTGCTGCGCGAGCAATGGATGCTGCCGCTGGTGGGCGTCCTGGGCCTGTTCGTGACCGGGACGCTCATCGTGCGGTGCCTGACGACCCGCCTGGAGGTGGTGGTGACGGCCTCGGAGGTGTCGCTGCACGGTGGCGGGGCCCTGAGCGCCTTCACCTGGAGCGAGCCCCTGGCCCAATACGCCGGCCTCGACTGCGAGCGGCGCCACCACCCGGACTGGATTGGCGCGCAGGACGAGTACGGCATCGCGCTGACGCACCGGAAGAACCCGGAGCGCAATGTTGTCGTGCACTGGGGCCGCGATGCCCGGCGCTTCGAGGACCGGCTCGCACGCTACGCCCAGCTCCTCCGGCTCCCCATCCGCCGGGAACAGCGCGCGCCCCTCGCGCAGCCGCGCGCCGCCCGCAGGTAACCGCTCCCACTCGACATGGGCCCCTGGGGCCAGCAGCCATGCAATGTGCTCGCACGGCTGGGAGCCGCACTCGGCGTCTGACTGCCCGCCCCCTGAGACGAGCCGTGGACGCAAGGGGGGAACGCGGATACAAGGCCGCCGGAATGGAGGCCGTATCCGTGAACAAGCCCACCCTCGTCACTGAAATCTCGAAGGAGTTCACCTTCGAGGCCGCGCACCGCCTGCCCAACGTTCCGGAAGGGCACAAGTGCTCGCGGGTGCACGGCCATAGCTACCGCATCGAAATCACCCTCCGCGGCCCCGTGCATCCGCACTTCGGGTGGATCGTGGACTTCGCGGAGCTGAACGCCGCCTGGCAGCCGTTCCACGCGCAGCTGGACCACCGGCTGCTCAACGACGTCCCCGGCCTGGAGAACCCCACGAGCGAGCTGCTGGCCGCGTGGCTCTTCGAGCGCGTGAACGTGCCCGGCACCACCGTCGCGCGCATCCGCGTGGCGGAGACCTGCACGTCCTCGTGCACCGTCTACGCCGCGGAAGGCTGAAAGCCGGCTTCAGCGCTCTATCTGGCCCAGGTTGGCGTGGATGACCGCGCCATTCAGGACCGGGGTGGTTGCGCAGAGGTAGAGCACGCCGGAAATCTCCTCCGGCGTGATGAGCCGCCCGAACGTCGTCATCCCCGCCACGCTCGCCCGGACCGCGGGGTCCGTTCCCATGTGCTCGCGGAGCATCTCCGTGTCCGTGAAGCCGGGGCAGACGCAGGCGGTGTGGACCTGGGTCCCCGCCAGGTCCTGGCAGGTGGCCCGCATCATCCCGATGAGCGCGTGCTTGGTCGTCACGTAGGACGCCACGCCCTTCACGGCCTTCTCCCCCAGCGTGGATGACACGTAGAGCAGGGACGAGCCGTCCGTGAGCAGCGGCCGCGCCAGGCGGTTGAGCACCAGCGGGGCCACGACGTTGACCTCCAGCACGCGGCGCAGGTGGTCCGCGTCCATGGTCAGCGCGTCGTCGTGCTCGTAGAGGGCGGCGTTGTGGATGACGGACAAGCGCCCTGGTCCGGCGCCGTCGCGCAGCGCCGCTTCGACCGCGGGCTCCCAGCCCGGTACGGCCAGGTCCACCGGCACGTTGATGACGTCCGGCACGGTGCAGGGGCTTCGCGACACGTTGATGACGCGCCAGCCCTCCTTGCGGAAGCGCTCCGCCGCCGCCCGGCCAATGCCCCGGCTGGCGCCGGTGATGAGGACCTGATCAGACATCGCGTTTCCACTCCCAGGAGGCCCACTGTCCAGGGCCGGAGGCGCACTTCACCACCAGCCCGCTGATGTGGTCGCGCGCCATGCCGCTGCCGTCGCCCACCAGCTCCTCGCCGAAGACGCGCGCCAGCTCCTCCAGCGACACGTTGGCCACCGGGAGCACCGTGACGTCGCGCGCGAGGAAGCGCAGCTCCTCGCCGTTGAAGTGCGCCACGTGGTTGCCCTGGGCGTCCCGCTCCAGCCGCAGGTGCTTGGAGTGGGCGGGCAGGAAGAACGTCTCGTTCCACGCCTTGCAGCGATGGATGATGGCCTGCTTGAGCGGGCCGTAGTCCGAAAGCAGGCCATCGTCGGCCACCTCCCCCGTCAGCGCGACGTAGACGGAGAAGTTGTGCCCATGCAGGTTCTCGCGGTGCGTGGCGGAGAAGATGGTGAAGTGCCCCGCGGAGAACTTCATCTCTTCCTTGTGCAGCTCGAGGGTCGTGGTGCGCGGCGCCATGGGATGGTCCCAGGCTTAGCACCCGGGGCCGAGGCGGGACTAGAAGAGGAAGTCCGTGGTGAGGAAATCCGACTCTCTGCGAGTCAGGATGGATTGGACGAGCGCGGTGTTGTCCGCCGTCGTCTTCGTCGCCACCAACGTGCGGATGGAGAACACCCGCAGCGCGTCCGCCACGGACAGCGTCCCTTCCGCGGAGTCCTTGCGGCCGTTGAACGGGAACGTGTCCGGCCCGCGCTGGCACTGGCAGTTGAGGTTGATGCGGCCCACCTGGTTGGAGAACGCGTCGATGAACCGCCCGACGCGCGCGGAGTCCTTCCCGAACAGGCTCAGCTGCTGACCGAACTGCGACTCCACCACCAACTGCACGGCCTCCGCGTCGTCGTCGAAGACCATCACCGGCACCACCGGACCGAACTGCTCCTCCGTGGCCAGCCGCATGTCGCGCGTCACCGGGTACACCACCGTGGGTGAATAGAACGACCGGGCCCCCTGCCCGCCCGTCTGGTTCACCACGCGCGCGCCCTTCGACACCGCGTCATCCACCAGCCCCTGGAGGTACGTCGCCTTGCCCGGCTCCGGCAGCGGCGTGACGGCGACGCCCGGGTCCCAGGGCATGCCGGGCTTGAGCTTGTCCACGGCGGCGGTGAACTTCGCGAGGAACGCGTCCACGATGTTCCGGTGCACCACCAGCAGCTTGAGCGCCGTGCACCGCTGGCCGTTGAAGGACAGCGTGCCGGTGATGCACTCCTTCACGGCGTTATCCAGGTCCGCGTCCTCCAGGATGATGGCCGGGTTCTTCGCGTCCAGGCCCAGCACGGACTTGAGGCGGTGCGGGCGCGGGTGCATGCGCTTCAGTTCGCTGGCGCCCTTGTTGGTGCCAATGAAGGCGAACAGGTCCACCTGCCCGCTCTCCATCAGCGCGCCCACGGTCTCCCGACCCCGGCCGTAGATGATGTTGATGACGCCGGGTGGGAAGCAGTCCCGGAACGCCTCCAGCAGCGGGCGCACCAGCAGCACGCCGAACTTCGCCGGCTTGAACACCACGGTGTTCCCCATCAGGAGCGCGGGGAAGAGCGTGCTGAAGGTCTCGTTGAGGGGGTAGTTGTACGGCCCCATGCACAGGGCCACGCCCATGGGCGCGCGGCGGATCTGCGCCATGATGCCCTGGTCCTGGACGAAGCGGGACGAGGTGCGATCCAACTCCTTCAGCGCGCGGATGGTCTCCACGATGAGGTCCACCGTGCGGTCGAACTCCTTCTCCGAGTCCGGCTGCGTCTTGCCAATCTCCCACATCAGCAGGTTCACCACCGCGGTGCGCTGGGCTCGCATGGCGATGAGGAAGCGCTCCACGTGCTCGATGCGCTCGGCCACCTTGAGGGAAGGCCAGACGCCCCGGCCGGAGTCGTACGCCTTCACCGCCGCCGCCAGCGCGTCCAGGGACTCGCGCGAGGTGAGCAGTGGCGTGGCGCCAATGACCTTCTGCTTCAGCCCCTCCGGGGTCCGGACGAACACGGGGCTCGCCACCGGGTTGAGCTCGCCGGCCCAGGTGCGCAGCTCGCCTCCCACGAGGTACTCGCGCTGCTCCAGATAGGCAGGCAGCCGCACGCCGGGGGGAATCTGATCTTCGGTGGGAAAGAGGGTGTCGAGTGCCGTCATGGACGGCCTTTCTAATCAGACACCGCGCCCCCGGCACGGTTTCCCTTCATGATGAAACCATGATGAGGAGACGAGCCCCCCATGCGGTTCGATGCGGGGCGCATCTGGATGATGGCTCCACCCTGATGCGCGAGAGGTGGTCCATGCTGAAGTCCCTCCTGAGAAGCACCCTGCCGCTGTTCCTGATGATGCCCGCCGCGCCCGTGTTGGCCCAGCCCGGCGCGGGCACCGCCGCCACGAGCGTCATCATCGGCACGGTGATTGACACCGAGACCAAGAAGCCCGTGGGGGACGTGGTCGTCACGGCGATTTCGCCGAGCCTGCAGGGCGAACAGACGGTCATCACGGACGCCCAGGGGAACTACCGCATCCCCCAGCTTCCGGTGGGTACGTACACAGTGCGGTTCGAGAAGGAATCGTACAGGCCCTACGCCCGCCCTGAAGTCCCGCTGCCTCCCAACCGCACCATCCGCGTGAACGTGGAGATGATCCCCGAGAGCGTCCCGTCGACGGAGACCATCGTGAGTGGCCCGCCGGAGATCGGCGTGGGCTCCACGAACGCGGGCGTCAACGTGGACCAGGAGTTCATCCGGCGCATCGCGGTGGCGCGCCCGGTGGGCAAGGGTGGTGCGACGCGCAACTTCGAATCCCTGGCGGAGTCGGCGCCGTCGAAGGCATCGGATTCCTACGGTGTCGGCATCGGAACGTCTGGGCCTGGAAATCGCTACGTGTATGACGGCCTGACCACGAACGATCCGTCGCGCGACGGAGATCCGAACAGCAACAACGACCGCGCGCGCGCCCCGTCCTGGGCCCTGCCGTACATGCACGTCGTCGTCCCGGACGGCACGCCGCAGACGGTCTACCGCGCGCCCCAGGCCTCGGCGCTGCCGACGCCGCAGCCCGCGCCGGAGCGCACCGTGGCCCCGAAGAACCAGCGCTTCTTCGACATGTACTTCAAGGGCTACGGCGTGAACCCCACCGTGGACACCGAGGAGGAGCGCTTCTCCACCTTCTCCGTGGACACGGACACGGCGTCGTACGCGCTGACGCGAGCCTACCTGGAGCGCGGCGCGCTGCCGGACGAGCAGGCCGTGCGCGTGGAGGAGTTCGTCAACACCTTCGACTACGGCTATGCCAATGCCCCGGACGCGCCCTTCAGCGTGAACGTGGAGGGCTTCCCCTCCCCCGCGCGCAAGGGCTACCAGGTGGTGCACATTGGCGTGAAGGCGCGCGACGTGAGCCGCGCCGAGCGCAAGCCGGGGCACCTGGTCTTCGTCATCGACGTGTCCGGATCCATGAACATGGAGAACCGGTTGGGCCTGGTGAAGCGCTCGCTGCGCCTGTTGGTGGACGCGCTGGATGAGCGCGACCAGGTGTCCATCGTCGTCTACGGCGACACCGCCCATCAGGTGCTCGCCCCTACCAATGCCACGCAGAAGGCGCTCATCCTGAGCGCCATCGACAATGTCCAGTCGGAGGGGTCCACCAACGCGCAGGCGGGCATGGAGCTGGGCTACACGCTGGCCGCGAGCCACATGCTCAAGGGCGGCATCAACCGCGTCATCCTCTGCTCGGACGGCGTGGCGAACAACGGCGTCACCGAGGCGGATGGCATCTGGGCGCTCGTGAAGGAGAAGGCGGCGGCGGGCATCACCCTGTCCACCGTGGGCTTCGGCATGGGCAACTACAACGACGTGCTGATGGAGCGGCTGGCCCAGGTGGGTGAGGGCAACTACTCCTACGTGGACAAGCTGGAGGAGGCCCGCCGCATCTTCGTGCAGAACCTCACCGGCACGCTCCAGGTGGTGGCCAAGGACGTGAAGCTCCAGGTGGAGTTCGACCGCAAGACGGTGTCCCGCTACCGCCTCATCGGCTACGAGAACCGGCTGCTCACCAAGCAGCAGTTCAACGACGACCGCGTGGACGCGGGCGAGGTGGGCGCGGGCCACGCCGTCACCGCGCTCTACGAGGTGAAGCTGCGCGACCCGGCGCAGACGAACTTCGGCACGCTGCGCATCCGCTACAAGGCCCCGGAGGGCGGCAGCTCGAAGCTCATCGAGAAGGCCATGCCCGTGACGCTCCTGCGCCCCGCGTATGAGAAGGCCGCGTCCCCCACCCGCCTGTCCTATGTGGCCGCCGCCTTCGCGGAGAAGCTGCGCGGCTCCTACTGGGCGCGCCCGCTCACCTACGACGCGCTGGTGTCGCTGTGGGAGGAATTGGGCACGACTCTGAAGACCCGTGCGGACGTGGTGGAGCTGGGCAACCTCATCCGGCTGGCGAAGAAGCTGGACCGCCGCGAGGACCGCTTCGAGTCCTTCGCGCCGGTGCGCACGATGGACGCCGACCGCGTCCCCACCATCAAGTAGGGACTGTCCGGATGCCGCGCAGGCTGCTGCCCACCCTCGTCGCACTCGTGCTCGGCCTCGCCGGGCTCGCGGTCGGCCTGGGCTATCTCCACCGCATCTTCGCCGCCGAACGCGAGGATGCGCGGGCCTCGCTCCGCACCCGGCGCGAGGCCCTGGAGCAGTACGCCCGCGCATCGTTGGGGCAGGCGCTGCGCGAAGGCCTGGAGGGTGCGCGCGGCACGCTGGCGGCGGCGAAGGAGGATCCGCTCGTGGCCACGCCGGGGCTGTACCTGCGGGAACAGGGGGAGCAGGTGCTGCCCCGGCTGGCGCAGTTCGACACGGCTGGGGATGCGCTCGCGAAGGACCGCTACGCGCGGCTGCGCGCGGGCACGGAGGTCGCGGACGAGGACGAAGGGCCGTGGAAGGAGCGACTGGAGCGGATGGCCCTGGTGGAGCAATCGCTGAAGGCGAAGGACCGGAAGGCCACGCAGCTGTCGCTGATGGCGCTGCTCCAGCACCGAGCCCGCTTCGTGCTTGCGTCCACGAGGGACCTGCCCTCGATGCTGGTGGTGCTGGAGGACGTGGCAGCGAGGGGCGACGTGGTACCGGACCTGATGCGGGCCCTGGTGCGCGACGGGCTCTTGGATGGGCAGGGCGGTGGGCGGCTGGAGGGGTTGCAGCGGCTGCTGTTGCTCAAGCGCTCGCGCTTCACGCCAGAGGACTTCGACTTCCTGCGCGAAAAGGTGGTGGCGCTCTCCACGCGCGTGGGCGTGCCGGTGGCGGACTTCGAAGCGAGGACGCGCGAGCTGGCCGCGACGCCGCTGCCCCTTCCGGAGGACGTGCGGGAGCCGGTGCTGGCGCGGTCCGGCTGGTACCTGGAGCCGCTCCAGGGGGCCGACGTACGCGGGCTGGCGCTGGACCTGTCAGGGCTCCTGGCGGGGCTCACCCGCGAGATGCGGGAGCGCGGCCTGCTGAAGGCGGACGGACATGTGACCCTGCCGGGGGATGCGCCGGTGCTGACGCTGACGTCGCTGCCGGTGGCGGTGGAGTCGTCCGAGTGGACACGGGGCGAAGAGGCGCTGGAGAGCCGCTACCGGCTCAAGACGCTGATGCTGGTCCTGTGCGCGGCGCTGGCGCTCACCATCGCGGTGCTGGCCTTCGTGGCGCAGCAGCGCAAGTACCGCTTCCTGGAGCTGAAGAGCGACTTCGTGGCCACGGTGTCGCACGAACTGCGCACGCCGCTGGCCTCCATCCGCCTGCTCGCGGAGACGCTGGAGTGGCGGGTGGCGGAGGGCGCGGACGCGAAGGACTACCCCGCGCGCATCATCCGTGAGGCGGACGGGCTGGGCTTCCTGGTGGAGAACCTGCTGTCCTTCAACCGCATCGACAAGGGGCGCTGGGTGCCGAAGCTCGCGCCGGTGCGGTTGGACGAGCTGGTCTCCAACCTGCGCCGGGACCTGGAGTCCGGCGCGCCGGTGCCGGTGGAGCTGACGGCGGACGTGGACGCTCGCGAGCTGAACGCGGACGCGCAGCTCCTGCGGCTCTTGCTGGCGAACCTGGCGCGCAACGCATGCGCGTACAACACCCGCAGCCCCGTGCGCCTGCACGTCCAGACGCTGTCCGGAGGGCGCGTGCACTTCACGGACAACGGCACCGGCATCCCGGCGTCCGAGTGGGAGCACGTCTTCGGCGAGTTCTACCGGCTGTCCGGCCGCGACGGACGCGAGGTGCCCGGCAGCGGACTGGGGCTCGCGCTGTGCCGGAAGATTGCCCGGCTGCACGGAGGCACGCTGCGCGTGGCGGCCTCCAGCACCGAAGGCACGACGTTCGAACTGACCCTTCCCGAGTACCGCCCCGAGGCCCGGAGCAACGCATGACCACCGCCGCCCCCACCGTCCTCGTCGTGGAGGACGACCCGAACCTGCGGCTCGCACTGCGCGACAACCTGGAGCACCAGGGAGGCTACGCCGTGGAGGAGGCCTCCACGGTGAAGGAGGCGCGCGAGCACCTGTCCCGCCGCGACTTCCAGCTCATCCTCCTGGACGTGATGCTGCCGGATGGAGACGGCTACTCGCTCTGCCGCGCATTGCGAGAAGAAGGCCTGGGCGTGCCGGTGCTGATGCTCACCGCGCGCACGCTGGAAGAGGACGTGGTGCGCGGCTTCGAGTCCGGCGCACAGGACTACCTGGGCAAGCCCTACCGGCTGCGCGAATTGCTCGCACGTGTGGGCGCCCACCTGAAGCGCAGTGGCGGCGTGGCCCCGGCGAAGGTCCTGCGCTTCGCGGGCTACAGCGTGGACCTGGACCGGCGGCGGGTGGAGTCCCCCGAAAGCGCGGAGGTGGAACTGACGCGCAAGGAGTTCGACCTGCTGTCCTTCTTCCTGAAGGAGCGCGAGCGGGCGCTCAAGCGCGACGAAATCCTGGACGCGGTCTGGGGCACGGACGTGGTGGTGGATCCACACACCGTGGACAACTTCGTCTCCAGCCTGAAGCGCAAGCTCAAGTGGACCAGCGCCTCACGCTTCTCCATCCAGACCGTGCGCGGCGTGGGCTACCGGATGGAGATCGAGCGAGGCTCCTGACCGCTTGTCAGCCCCGGGACCGCGGGAAAGACTGGCCGCATGGCCTCTGCTCGCCGCGTCCTCGTCCCGCTGCCCGATCATGATTTCGACGTCACCGAGGTGGCCGTCCCCTGGCGCCTGCTCACCGACGCGGGCCACGAAGTGGTGTTCGCCACGGAGAAGGGCCACATGCCCGCCGCGGATCCGCTGCTGCTCACCGGCGTGCTCTTCGGACAGCTGGGCGCGGATCCGGAGCCCAAGCGCTTCTATGGCGACCTCACGCTCACGCAGGCCTTCCAGAAGCCTCTGACCTGGGACGCGGTGACGCCGTCGGATTTCGACGCGCTCCTGCTGCCTGGAGGCCATGCGCCGGGCATGCGGCAGTACCTGGGCAGCGGCGCGCTCCAGGCGAAGGTGGCGGCGTTCTGGGCGCTCCAGCGGCCCGTGGCGGCCATCTGCCACGGCGTGCTGGTGCTGGCGCGCACGAAGGACCCCGCCACCGGCAAGAGCGTGCTCCACGGCACGCGCACCACGTGCCTGCCGAAGTACATGGAGCGCTCCGCGTACCTGCTGACCGCGTGGAAGCTGGGCCGCTACTACCGCACCTATCCCGCGTACGTGGAGGAGGAGGTCGCCGCCGCGCTCGCGGACCCGAGCCACTTCGAGCGAGGCCCCCGCGTCCTGTCCAAGCGCGGCACCGCGACGGACCACGCGCCCGCCTTCGTGGTGGAGGACGGGCGCTACGTGTCCGCGCGCTGGCCGGGGGACGCGTACCTCTTCACGGAGCGCTTCCTGAAGCGTCTTTCGGATTCCCCGGATTGACTGGATATCCAGCCTGATGGCATGAAGCCAGGAGACTTTGTTCTTTCAGAAAACAAAGTCTACCTGGGACGTACAAATACACCTCCCAGGAGTTCCTCCATCTGCTGGCGGTACCCATGGGAGACGTCATGAGCCACAAGGGAATGATCCGCGGTCTGTCTTTGCTGGGAGTCGTGGGCGCGCTGGCGGGCTGTTCGGGCCCGGAGGCCGGAGACACCGCGCAAGAAGCCGTGGGCCAGGTGGAGAGCGCCGCCGTGGTGTCGACCATCACGGAGGGCGACTACGTCATCCGCTCGGTGCGGACGAACAAGTGCATCGACGTGGCGTCGTCCAGCACGGCGGACGGCGCGAAGGTGCAGCAGTGGGACTGCAACGGCACCAACGCGCAGAAGTTCCACATCTCGCCCACGTCGGGCGGGTTCTGGAAGATCATCAACGTCAACAGCGGCAAGGCCCTGGACATCGTGGGGGTGAGCACCGCGGAGAACGCGGTCCTCCACCAGTGGACCTACGTCGACGGCGCCAACCAGCAGTTCCAGTTCATCAACCGGGGCGGCGTGCAGTTCAGCTTCCACCCGCGCCACACCGGCATGGCCATGGACCTGTCGTACGGCTTGCCTGACAACGGCACCCTCATCGTCCAGTACCCGTTCTACGCGGACCGCGACAACCAGCGCTGGACGTTCGACAAGGTCTCCGGCGGCGGGACCGGGGGCGGCTCGGGCTTCGGGGGCATCCTCACCCGCGACATGTTCAACACCATGTTCCCCAGCCGCAACGGCTTCTACACGTACGACGCGCTCATCTCCGCGGCGAACAGCTTCCCGGGCCTGGCGACGACGGGTGACACCGACACGCGCAAGCGCGAGGTGGCCGCCTTCCTGGCCAACGTGTCACACGAGACGGGCGGGCTCGTGTACATCGAGGAGATCAACAAGGGCGACTACTGCGACACGTCGTGGGGCCCTCCGGGGTGCAGCTGCGCCCCGGGCAAGCGGTACTTCGGACGCGGACCCATGCAGCTGTCGTGGAACGGCAACTACTGCGCGGCGGGCAACGCGCTGGGCCTGCCGCTCCAGGCGAACCCGGACCTGCTGGCCCAGGACGCGAACGCCGCGTGGCGCACGGGCTTCTGGTTCTGGACCACGCAGAACGGCGCGGGCTCCATGACGGCCCACAACGCCATCGTCAACGGCGCGGGCTTCGGTGAGACCATCCGCACCATCAACGGGTCGGTGGAGTGCTACGGCCGCAACCCCGGCCAGGTGCAGAGCCGCATCGACAAGTACCTGCAGTTCTGCTCCCTGCTCGGCGTGAGCCCCGGCACCAACCTGGGGTGCTAGGCCCGGTGCGGGTGGCGCTCAGCGCCTCTGGCGAGCGCCACCTGCATCCGTCAGACACGCCCCTAGCGGGCGGGCGCCTGGTTGCGCCAGATGAGCAACACCTGGTTGATGGTGTTCACCCACCGCCGCGCGGCGTCCGCGTCCTCGTAGATGCCGTCCTTCATCAGCTTGAAGACGAAGTCGTTGCCATCCTGGAGGAGCAGCCGGATGCCGTCGCCCTTCCAGAAGCTCTCGCGCACCTCCGCGCGGGCGATGTCCTTCAAGTAGAAGTTGAAGAGCAGCGTGCCGTTGGCGTCCTCGGCGAAGACGCGCTTGCTGGTCATCGTCGCCAGGTAGGTGCCGAAGAACGTGTCATCGGGCCTCCGCGTCGCCACCAGGGACTGCAACTGGATGTCTTCCTTCGGGGCCAGCAGGACCTTCGTCTTCATGACTCCCCCTCCTCGGACCTGCCGCCCTGGAACAGCGGGCCCTCCTTGTAGAGCTCTGTGTATCCACACGTGTCACAGACCGCGGCGAACAACGAAAGGACCTGCGGCGTCGCGAAGCTGTCGTCCGGCTGCAAGGTGTAGCGGCTGGGTGGGACGGTCAGCAGGGTGTTCGGGCAGTTGATGCAGAGGAGGGTCTTCGACTCCTTCTGCACAGGATGTGCGCGCAGGGGCATGGACTCAGTCCTCGGTGATCTTGTTGTGGCCGCGAGGCGTGTTCTTGTTGATCTTGTCCCGCGCCGCCTGGTCCTTCATCCGCGCGATGTCCGCCTGCGTCTGCTCGTGGCGGTTCGAATCGATCCGGTCATAGGCGTCGTCCATGACGGCCCCCAGTCCCCGTCCCACCACGGCAGCCCCGCCAATGGCCTTCCCCACGCCCCGCACGACCGGGCCGCTGCCCGGATACACGAGGTCCGCCACGCCGGAGACCACGCCCACGGCCCCCGCGACCTTGCCGATGACGTCGTAGGTCTTGTCCCGCTGCTGCTGGCTCGCGGAACGGCCATTTCCCGCGGCCTCGATGCCGGCCATGACCGGGTCCTCCGCGGGCTCCTCCCCCGAGGAGGGCATGCTGAAGGGGTCTTCCGTCTGGGAGCGGCCTCCCCCGAAGAAGCCCCCCTCGTCATCCGGCATGACGGCCGGCATCTGCAAATCCGCCTGGCCTCCGGGACGCCGGAGCGGCTCGGGAGCGTCGGAGAAGAACCCCGCTCCGGGCTTCCGGCCCGGATGCGGAAACTCCTCCTGGGGCGGAGTGGGCCCGCGCGGACGCAGCCGCACCTCTTCCACCCGCGCGGTGTTGGACTGCGGAGCCTCGTCCTCTTCGTCGAAGAAGCCAGCCATGTTTCCCCCTCATGGGATTATTCCCACGGTGCTGCATTCCCAATCCTGGGCCGCGAAGTGCGACCCCGTCAAGACAGGGGGTCGAGGGGGACGCGGCGGGCCCTCCGTCAGGGGAGCTGTCCCAGCAGCTCGAAGAGGGCCTCGCGCGTCAGCCCCGCCGCGTCGCGAGCCACCGTCTCCAGCATCCCCCTGGCCCGGCCCAACCGGGCCGGGTCCGCTTCCTCCAGCGCGGCCACGGCGGCCTCCTGGAGCTCCCGCGACGCGGCCGGGCCCAGCTGGCCCTTCAGCAGGAAGAGGGCCTCCGCCGCCGGAGCGCCGGAGCGAACCAGCGCCACGGCGGAGCGGGCCGCGACGTGCGGACTCTCGTCGCGGAGGTGCTCACGCAGGGCCGTGATGGCCTCGGGCGACAGCGGCCCGCTCAACCCCAGCAGCGCCGCCGCCTCCTGCCGGATGGGGGCTTCCGGCGCGGTCATCGGGCGCAGCAGCGCGGACTCCAGGTCCGGCAACGCGGGCGCGGGCCGCGCCTCTCCGTTCAGCTCCTCCAGCAGGCCCCGCAGCGACACCAGGGCCAGGTAGAGGCGCGCTCCGTCGGATTCGCGCACCTGCTCCAGCAGCCGGGGCGCGGTGAGGTCCGGCGCCAACGGGGCGAGCGCGGCCAGGGACTCCAGTGCGGAGAGGGCCACGGCCTCCTCGTCCTCCAGGAGCGCCAGCAGCTGGCGCAGCTCCGACGCCGCGGCGGTTCCCAGCCGGCCCACGACGCGCGCCATGGCGCCGCGCACGGAGGCCCTCGGGTGCTGGAACAGCCCGTCCAGCGCGGCGAGCTGGAAGGGATCCACCCGGCACACCCCGGCGAGCACGCTCGCGGCGTTCTCCAGCGCCGGAGCGTCCGCCTCCATCCGCGTCAGCGAAGCCAGCACGCTCTGGACGGCGAGCCCGGTGAGGCCCGGCTGCGGAGGCCACCAGCTGCGCTGTAACAGGAACAGCAGGGGCTCCGTGACCGCCGTCCCGGGCCGCCCCAGCTCCAGCAGGAGCGCCCGCGCGGTCCGCTCCCGCGCCTCTGGCTCCCCGGACACCAGCAGCTCCTCCAACGCCGACTGCGCCTCCTCGCGAGTTCCCGCATCGCGCGAGGAGAGCCGCCCCAACCCTTCCTCCACCGTGCGGACACGACCCTTGCTGCGCTCCGAAGACATGGCTCCACGCTAGCGCAACACCCCGGGGGCCCGGGGCTTCAACACACGGCTCAGACCTGCGCTATCTGGATGAGGTTGCCGCAAGTGTCCTCGAAGACAGCGACGGTGACGGGGCCCATGACGGTGGGCTTGCCGCGGAACACCACGCCGAGTTTCACCATGCGTTCATATTCCGCCTCACAGTCGTCCACGCCGAACGACGTCAACGGGATGCCCGCGTCGAACAGCGCCTTCTGGAACACGCGCGCGGGCGCGAAGCCCATGGGCTCCAAGAGAATCTGCGTGCCCTCCGGCGCGTCCGGCGCGACGACGGTCAGCCACCGGTCCTTGGGCCCCATTGGGACGTCCACCTTCAGCACGAAGCCCAGGACCTCCGTGTAGAACTTCAGGGCCCTGGACTGGTCATCCACCATCACGCTCGTCACGCTGATCCGCATTGCATTCCTCCCAGGGGTTTCCATCATTTCACTTCAGCGGTGCCGCACGCCGTGCCGGAAGCAATCCACCGTGTGGTCATCCACGATGCCGGTGGCCTGCATCCACGCATAGACGATGACGGGCCCCACGAACTTGAAGCCGCGCTGCTTGAAGGCCTTGGCGTACGCCTCCGACAGCTCCGTCTTCGCCGGCACGTCGCCCCGGCCCTTCCACACATTGCGGAGGGGCTTCCCGCCCGCCATGCCCCAGACGAACGCGGAGAAGTCCTCGCCCGCCTCCTGCATCTTCAGATAGGCGCGCGCGTTGCCGATGGTCGCCTCAATCTTCGCGCGTGCCCGGACGATGCCCTCGTCCGCCATCAGGCGCGTGACGTCCTTCTCCGTGAAGCGCGCCACCACCTTCGGGTCGAAGCCCTTGAACGCCTTCCGGAAGGCCTCGCGCTTGCGCAGGATGACGATCCACGCGAGCCCCGCCTGGAAGCCCTCCAGCATCAACATCTCCCAGAGCGCGCGGCTGTCGCGCACGGGCACGCCCCACTCCTCGTCGTGGTAGGTCTGGTACAGCGGATCCGCTCCCACCCACACGCAACGCTGTTGCATCCGCGCTCCTCGCTGGTTCGCGGCAGGGGCTACCACGAAGACTGAACAGGCGGCCAGTCCCGTCGTCTGTGTCTTCAGCGCGGGCGCGTCAGCAGCGCGAACAGCCCGTCGCTCCACCACCGGCCGCGCAGCCCCGGCAGGAACCGCTGCCAGTACACGCTGCTGCGGGGAATCCGCCCGGGCAGCGGATAGTCGAAGTCGATGGACTGGAAGCCCGCCTCCACGGCCATGCGCCGCGCGTCCAGTTCCGTGATGGGCGTGATGTGTCCGGAGTCCCGGTAGTCCTGCTCGCAGAACGCGGGGAAGTAGCCCCGGACCAGGAAGGACAACCTTGCCGTCAGGCTGTCGTTGTTGGGCGTGGTGAAGAAGAGGTGGCCTCCGGGCTTGAGCACGCGGAAGGCCTCCTTCACGAAGTGGCGCGGGTTGGCCAGGTGCTCCAGCACTTCGATGGCGAACACCCAGTCCACCGACCCGTCGCCCCACGGCAGCGCGTCCCGGGACACGTCCCGCAGCTGGAACTCCACGCCCGGCAGGCGGCTGGCGCCCGCGTCGTGGATGTCCGTGCTGAGGATGCGCTCGACGGCGGGGTTCTGCCGCAGCCGGCGGATCCACCCGCCACTGCCCGAGCCCACGTCGAGCACCACGCCAAAGGCCCGCTGCCCCGCCACGCTCCAGGCCGCGTCCCGCAGCGGCTCCGGGGACAGCCCGTCCTGACGCTGCGCGTAGGCGGCGGCATCATGGCCCATCGGTCCCGTGTTGCCCTTCACATCTGGCTCCATGCGCGGAGAGTCTAGCCTCCGGAGCGCCGGGATGCGCAGATGAAGGAAAGCTCTGCTCTCCGCGCGAAACGCTATCATCCGCGCGCCAGGTGCTACCGGGAGGCACGCATGGGACAGGAAGTGGATGTCATTGTCGTGGGCGGAGGGCTCGCGGGACTCGTCGCCGCGACCGAGCTCGCGGATGCGGGCAAGCGCGTCGCCGTGGTGGACCAGGAGGGACCGCAGAACCTGGGCGGCCAGGCGTTCTGGTCGTTCGGCGGCCTGTTCCTCGTGGACTCGCCCGAGCAGCGGCGCATGGGCATCAAGGACTCCCACGAGCTCGCGATGGTGGACTGGATGGGCACCGCGGCCTTCGACCGCGAGGAGGACCACTGGCCGCGTCAGTGGGCGGAGGCCTTCGTCAACTTCGCCGCGGGCGAGATGCGCCCCTGGCTGGTCCAGCAGGGCATGAGCTGGTTCCCCGTGGTGGGCTGGGCGGAGCGAGGCGGCTACGGCGCCGTGGGCCACGGCAACTCCGTCCCCCGCTTCCACGTCACCTGGGGCACCGGCCCCGGCGTGCTGGAGCCCTTCGTCCGCCGCGCCAAGGCGGCCGAAGCCAAGGGCACCCTCACCTTCCACTTCCGCCACCGCGTGGACGAGCTGCTCACGCAGAACGGCGCGGTGGTGGGCGTGCGCGGCATGGTGCTGGAGCCCACGGACGTCCCCCGCGGAGCCAGCAGCTCGCGCGTGACGACGGGCGACTTCGAGCTGCGCGCGAGCGCGGTCATCGTCACGTCCGGCGGCATTGGCGGCAACCACGAGCTGGTGCGCAAGGCATGGCCCGAGCGCATGGGCCCCGCGCCGAAGTTCATGATTCAGGGCGTGCCCGACCACGTGGACGGCCGGATGATCGCCATCACGGAGGCCGCGGGCGGGCGCCTCATCAACCGCGACCGCATGTGGCACTACACGGAGGGCCTGCGGAACTGGAACCCCATCTGGCCCCGTCACGGCATCCGCATCCTGCCGGGCCCCAGCTCGCTGTGGCTGGACGCCACCGGCAAGCGCCTGCCGCCGCCGCTGTTCCCCGGCTTCGACACGCTGGGCACGCTGGAGCACATCCTCAAGACGGGCCACGAGCACACCTGGTTCATCCTCAACCAGTGGATCATCAAGAAGGAGTTCGCGCTCTCCGGTTCGGAGCAGAACCCGGACCTCACGGGCAAGGACTGGCTGGGCGTGCTCAACCGCGCCGTGGGCAAGAAGGCCATGGGCCCGGTGGAGGCCTTCAAGGAGAAGGGCGAGGACTTCGTCATCTCCAACAACCTGCGCGACCTGGTCGCCGGGATGAACGCGAAGACGGAAGCCCCGCTGCTGGACTTCGCCACGGTGGAGCGCGAGGTGAAGGCCCGCGACCTCCAGATGGACAACCCCTTCAGCAAGGACCTGCAGCTGGCGGCCATCCGCCAGGCGCGCAACTACCGGGGTGACAAGCTGGTGCGCACCGCGAAGCCACACCGCATCCTGGACCCCAACGCGGGGCCGCTCATCGGCGTGAAGCTGAACATCCTCACGCGCAAGACGCTGGGCGGCTTCGAGACGGACCTCCAGGGCCGCGTCTTCAACGCCCAGGGGAAGACCATCCCAGGGCTCTATGCGGCAGGTGAGGTGGCCGGCTTCGGAGGCGGTGGCGTCCACGGCTACCGCGCCCTGGAAGGCACGTTCCTGGGAGGCTGCATCTTCTCCGGCCGCGCCGCGGGCCGGGCCGCCTCGGGGAATGTGTAGTCATGGGCGGTGACGGGCAGGGGCGCGTCAAGGCCCCTGCCCCTCCGGGCGTCCTCAGGCGGCGGCCTGGAAGGGCCACGGCGTGGAGCGCGCCCCGGCCATCCAGTTGTCGTGCCGGCCGTCCCAGTACTTGAAGGTGAGCAGCGACGGGTCCACGTCATCCAGCGTGTTGACGTAGATGGAGACGAACTTCCCGCCCAGCTCCGGGACGTCGCCGTCGCCGAAGCACACGACGCCGCAGCGGCCGCAGAAGCTGCGCGTGTTGGGGCTGCCGTCGCGCCCGTACTTCTTGATGGCGTCCTGGCCCTTGAGGAGCCGGAAGGCGTCCGGCTTCATCCCCACGCCGCCGCCGTAGCCGTACTTCATGCAGATGGTGCAGTTGCAGCGGGTCACGCCCGCCAGGTCCACGGAGGCCTCGTAACGCACGGCACCACACAGGCAGCCGCCCGCGTAGGTGTGCACGCCGCTCAGGGCAGGGGTCTTCTGAAGGTCGTTCTGGGTCATGGCGGAATCTCCGGTGCCGCGTTGTGGGAACGAACCCAATGTCGCCCCAGGCCGTGACAGCCTTATGTCAGGTTTGTCGCCCTCCCTTGTTGAACCCGGCGGGGCCTGGCCCAGAGTGCCCCGGTCCGCCATTCCCGGAGGCCGCATGCCCGCGTGGAAGTCCCTGTCCCGTGTCCTTGCCCCGACGTTGCTCCTGCCGCTGCTGGGGGCCGCGCCGCCCGCCACCCTGCCCGCCACGAAGCCCGCTTCGGCGGTGAAGGCGGTCGCGGGCGCGACGGCGGCCCGGCCGTCGAAGCAGTACTCGGTGGAGCAGTTCATGGGGTCCACGGAGGTGATGGCCCCGCTCTTCACCTCGGATGGCAAGCAGCTGCTCTTCTCGTCGAACGCGTCCGGCATCTTCAACGTGCACAGCGTGCCGGTGGGTGGGGGCAAGCCCACCGCGCTGACGCGCTCGAAGACGGACAGCCTCCGGGTGGTGGGGGCCTTTCCGCGCGACAGCCGCTTCCTCTTCGAGCGCGACCAGGGCGGCAACGAGCAGACGCACGTCTACGTGCGCACTCCGGACGGCAAGGAGAAGGACCTCACGCCCATGAAGCAGGGCGTGGCCGGCTTCCTGGGCTTCAGCCACGACGACAGCGCGTTCTACATCACCACCAACGAGCGCGACCCGGGCGCCATGGACGTGTACCGCCATGACGCGAAGACGTACGCGCGCACGCTCCTGGTCCAGAACGACAAGGGGTTCAGCGTCGCCGCCGTGGCTCCGGACGAGAGCTGGGTGGCGCTGGAGGAGGCAATCACCACGTCGGACGGCAACGTGTGGCGCTACGACGTCGCGACGAAGACGCTGAAGAACCTCACGCCCCACACGGGCTCGGCCAGCTACCGGGTGGGAGACATCCACCCTGTCACCGGGGAGCTGTACCTCATCACGGACGACGGCTCGGAGTTCACCCGGGTGGTGCGCCCGGCGAAGGAGGCCGGCAAGTGGGAGGACGTGGAGAAGGCGGACTGGGACATCTATGGCACGCACTTCTCGCGCTCGGGGGCGTTCCGCGTCTCCATCATCAACGTGGACGCTGGCATCGAGGTGCGCCTGCACGACGTGAAGGCCGGCACCCAGGTTCCGCTGACGCAGCTCCCCGCCGGGATGATCTCCGAGGTCATCTTCTCCCGTGACGAGAAGCAGCTGGCGGTCCAACTGGAGACGGACCGCACCTCCGCGAACCTCTATGTCCTGGACCTGGCCAAGAAGAAGACCACGCGCGTGACGGACACGATGAGCCGCGAGCTCGACTCCGAGGACCTGGTGGACGCGCAGGTGGTGCGCTTCAAGTCCTTCGACGGGATGGAGATCCCCAACCTGCTCTTCAAGCCGCACCAGGCGACGGCGGAGCACAAGGCCCCCGCCATCGTCTACGTGCACGGCGGCCCCGGCGGCCAGACGAGCCGGGGCTACAACAACTTCGTCCAGTACCTGGTGAACCGCGGCTACGTGGTGCTGGGCATCAACAACCGGGGCAGCGCAGGCTACGGCAAGACATTCCTGAAGGCGGACGACCAGAAGCACGGCAAGGATCCGCTGCGAGACTGCGTGGAAGCGCGCAAGTACCTGGCGAGCCTGCCGTACGTGGACGGCTCGCGCGTGGGCATCCTCGGCGCCAGCTACGGTGGCTACATGGTGCTGGCGGCGCTCGCCTTCCACCCGGACGCCTTCGACGTGGGCGTGGACGTCTTCGGCCCCTCCAACTGGCTGCGCACGCTCAAGAGCATGCCGCCCGAGTGGGGCGCCTTCCGTCAGGCCATGTTCCAGGAGATGGGCAACCCGGAGACGCAGGAGGTGATGCTCAAGGAGATCTCCCCCTTCTTCCACGCGGAGCGCATCCAGAAGCCGCTGTTCGTCGTGCAAGGCGCCAACGACCCGCGCGTTCCCCAGGCGGAGTCTGACGACATCGTGGCGGCGGTGAAGAAGAACGGCGTGCCCGTGGAGTACCTGCTGCTCCCCGACGAGGGCCACGGCTTCAAGAAGAAGAAGAACGAGGCGGAGGTGGACCAGCGCATCCTGGAGTTCTTCGACCGCTACCTGAAGCCCGCCACCGCCACGGCCCCCAAACCCTGAGGGACGCTTTACAGTACCTGCACATGCAGGTATTTCTCCCGACATGACGACTTCCGTCCGCCGGCCTTGCGTCCTGCTGTCCGTGCTGTTGGGGCTGTCCCTGGGGTGCGCCACCACGCGTCCCCAGGCCGCCTCGGCCCCGGTGGAGACACCGGCGTCGGCGTCAGCGCCGCTGGTGGCCCAGGAGGCGGACGCGGTCTTCACCGGCCACCGCTTCCAGGACGGGACGGTGCTGCCGGAAGTGCGCATCCACTACGCGACGCTGGGCACGCCGCGCCGGGACGCCTCCGGCGCGGTGACGAACGCGGTGCTGCTCCTGCACTGGACGAGCGCGAGCGGCGAGGTGCTGCGGAGCAAGTCCTTCCAGGACGCGCTGTTCGCGCTGGGCCGTCCGCTGGACGCGACGAAGTACTTCCTCATCTTCCCGGACAGCGTGGGCCACGGCCGCTCCAGCAAGCCGAGCGACGGCCTGCGCACGAAGTTCCCGGCCTACGGCTACCGGGACATGGTGGAGCTCCAGCACCAGCTCGTGACGCGGACGCTGGGCATCCGGCGCCTGCACGCCATCGTGGGCCTGTCCATGGGCGGCATGAACGCGTGGCAGTGGAGCGAGCTGTACCCGGACGCGGTGGGGGGAGTGATGCCCATCGTGTCCCTGCCCACGCGCATCGCGGGGCGCAACCTGCTGTGGCGGCGCTTCGTGTCGGGACAGATTCGCAACGACCCGGAATGGAAGGACGGCCTCTACACCGCGCCGCCCCGGGGCTGGCTGGAGGCGTTCCCGGTCTTCCGGATGATGCTGGACGGGGTACCGCACCTGCAGGCCGCGCTTCCGGATGCGCAGGCGGCGGATGCATTCATCTCGACGGCGCGGGCGCAGGCGGCGGGCATGGACGCCAATGACATCCTGTACTCGCTGGAGTCCTCGCGGGACTACGACCCGGAGGGCGCGCTCGGGGACATCCAGGCCCGCGTGTTCGCGCTCAACTTCTCCGACGACGAGTTCAACCCTGTCTCCCTGCGCACGATGGAGACGTTGATGCCGAGGGTGAAGCGTGGCCGCTTCGTGGTGCAGGAAGGCAGCGCGAGCTCCTTCGGCCACTTCACCCAGGCGCACCCGGAGCTGTGGGCGGATCAGGTCGCCGCGTTCCTGAGGTTCCTCGAGGAGGGGTGAGCCGTGGGGATGCGCTCAGCGTCCGCGGCGGCGGGAGGTGGCCTTGGGAGCCGGAGGGGCTTCGGCCTCCGCTTCGGCTTCGCCCAGTCCCGTCCGGGAGACGGCGGCCAGCAGGTCCCTCAGCGCGGTGGCCTGGGTGCCGCCCACGGCGTTCTCGAAGTCCGACTGGGCGCGAAGCCACAGGGGCCGGGCCTTGCGATAGACGCCCTGCCCTTCCGGAGTGATGGCGATGGCGCGCTGGCGCCGGTCGGTGCGGCCCACCTCCAGCATCACGAAGCCGTCCTTCAAGAGGGGCTTCAGGTTGTGGGTGAGCGTGGAGGGGTCCATGACGAGCTGATCCGCCAGCGCGTTCACGGTCAGCGGGCCCTGGGTCTGGACGCGGTGGAGGATGGAGTACTGCGTGGTCCGGAGGCCGCTGGGCGCGAGCACCTGATCATAGAACTGTGTGACGTGGCGGCTGGCCTGTCGCAGCGCCAGGCAGTTGCAGAGGGTGCGCTGGAGATCGTCTTGGGACATCGCTGCCGGGAAGTATACGTGGGCCCGGGCGTGCCCGCTTGAAGGAGACACCGTCATGAAGGCACACCGGTTTCATTATGCGTGGGTGATGGCCGCGGCCATCTTCGTGGTGCTCCTGTGCGCGGCGGGCGTGCGGGCGACCCCGAGCGTCTTCATCGTCCCGCTGGAGCGGGAGTTCGGCTGGAGCCGGGCCCTCGTCTCCTCGGCCGTGTCGGTGAACCTGGTGCTCTACGGGCTCGTGGGGCCGTTCGCCGCGGCGCTGATGCAGAAGTTCGGCATCCGGCGCACGACGCTCGTGTCCCTCTGCATCATCACGGTGGGCGTGGCGCTGACGAACTTCATCCACGCGCCGTGGCAGCTGCTCCTCTTCTGGGGCGTGCTGGTGGGGCTGGGCACGGGGACGACGGCGATGGTGCTGGGCGCCACGGTGGTGCAGCGCTGGTTCGTCGCGCGGCGCGGGCTGGTGATGGGCGTGCTGACCGCGAGCACGGCCACGGGGCAACTGGTGTTCCTGCCGCTGCTCGCGATGCTGGTGGAGCACCACGGCTGGCGTGTCGTGTCCTTCACCGTGGCGGGCGTGGTGGCGTGCGTGATTCCGCTCGTCGCATGGCTCGTGCGCGACCGGCCGTCGGACGTGGGGCTGAAGCCCTACGGAGCCGCGCTGGAGGACGAGGAGGTGAAGCCATCCAGCGTGAATCCCCTCGCCAATGCGCTGGGGGCGCTGGGGCGGGCTTCGCGCAAGCGGGACTTCTGGCTGCTCGCGGGGAGCTTCTTCATCTGCGGCGCGACGACGAACGGGCTGGTGGGCACGCACCTGATTCCAGCGTGCATGGACCACGGTATCCCGGAGGTGCGCGCGGCGGGGTTGCTCGCGCTGATGGGCATCTTCGACCTGGTGGGCACGACGGCGAGCGGCTGGATGTCGGACCGCTTCGACAACCGCTGGCTGTTGTTCTGGTACTACGGCCTGCGAGGGCTCGCGCTGCTCTACCTGCCGAGTGCCTTCGAGATGTCCCTCTTCGGCCTGCCGCTGTTCGCGGTGTTCTACGGCCTGGATTGGATCGCCACGGTGCCACCGACAGTGCGCCTGACGACGCAGACGGTGGGCGCGGAGGACGGGCCCATCGCCTTCGGCTGGGTGGTGGCCGCACACCAGGTGGGCGCGGGCCTGGGAGCGCTGGGCGCGGGCGTCATCCGCACGTCGCTGGAGACGTACACGCCCGCGTGGGTCGTCGCGGGCGTCATCTGCCTCGCGGCGGCGCTGGTGGTGCTGCGCATCGGACGTGACGCCGCTTCATCACCGCCGGTGGTGGGCGCGCCCGCGACGCACTGAAGGACTTCAGTCCGAGCCCAGCAACACGACCTTGCCCACCGTGCCCCGCCCTTCCAGCTGGCGGTGGGCCTCTTCCGCGCGGGACAGCGGCAGCGCCAGGCCCACCACGATGCGCAGGCGCTTCGCCACGACCTCCGCCAGCAGCGCCTCACGCGCCTTGCGCTGCACCTCCGGGGGCGTGGGCGTGCGCAGCCAGTAGGCGCCCACGGTGAGCGACTTCGCGTAGAGCGACTCCACCTCCACGTGCGGCGGATGGCCGCTGGCGTTGCCGTAGCTCACCAGGTGGCCGAAGGGCGCCAGTGCATCCAGGCTGGCCTGCCAGGTGCTCGCGCCCACGGAGTCCAGCACGCGCTCCACGCCGCGCCCCTGCGTCAGCTCGCGCACGCTCGCCGCGACGTCTTCCTGGTCGTAGCGGATGACGGCGTCCGCGCCCACGTCCCGCGCGAGCTTCGCCTTCGCCTCGCCCGACACCGTGCCGATGACCCGCGCTCCCGCCGCCTTCGCCAGTTGCACCGCGAGCAGCCCCACGCCGCCGGCCGCCGCGTGGATGAGCACCGTCTGCCCCGCCTCCACGCGCCCCACGGTGTGCACCACGTGGTACGCCGTCAGGCCCTGCACCAGCAGCGCGGCGGCCTCCTCGAAGGACACCTCCGGTGGCAGCACCAGCAGTTCCTCCACCGGCGCGAGCGCGGCCTCCGCGTAGGCCTCCTTCGTCAGTGCGACCACGCGGCGGCCCACCCAGGATGCGTCCACACCCGGCCCCACCGCTCGCACCACGCCCGCGGCCTCGCTGCCCAGGATGCGAGGCAGGGGCGCCTGGGCGTCGTACAGCCCGCGGCGGCGCTCGGTGTCCGCGAAGTTCACGCCCGCGGCATGGACTCGCACGAGGACCTGGCCCGGCCCGGGCACGGGCTCCGGCGCGTCCTCCCAACGGAGGACCTCCGGCCCTCCCACCTGGTGGTAGCGGATGGCTTTCATGCGCGGAGTCCTAACGTCCACACCGCTTGCCTGTCAGGACTGAATTTCCGCCGCCGTCGCTGGGAGCGAAAGGAGCGGTCCCGATGCGCCAGGCGACGAAGCAGGCCCCGATGAACCTCAAGCACCCGAATCCTTCCGGTCACGGCATCGACGCGGCCTCGCGTCCCAGCCCGGTGACCGCTCCTTCCACGTGCCGCTGGCGGGACTTCGCGTCCTATCGCCTCGCCTCGCCCGGCTCCTGAAGGCGTCACGCCCCGTCCCTGACGCGGCATGCCCCTGGAGGCCGGGCCCCCGACAAGGGGACCCGGCCTTCTTCACGTCCGGGCTCCCGCTCACCTTCCGCTTCCCACCCATAGGCCGCGCACCGGGTGCCGTCTGGATTCCAAATCCGGACGAGCAGGGTTCGACTCCCTGGCGGCCTGTCCCGCCCGAAAGGCCCTGTGTCATGGAAACGCTGGTGCTGAGCCAGTCCTATGAACCCGTCGCACGCATCCCCTGGCAACGCGCCATCATGCTGCTCGTCCAGGGCAAGGTGGAGGTCGTCGAGGAGTACGAGGACCGCGTCATCCGCTCGGTGACGGTGGAGCTGCGCATGCCGTCCGTCATCCGCTTCGTTCGCGCCCTGTGGAAGGGCCCGCGCGGCGTGCGCTTCAGCCGCGAGAACGTCTACCAGCGCGACCAGTGCCGCTGCCAGTACTGCGGCCACAAGGTGACCCGTCCGGAGGCCACGTACGACCACGTGCTGCCGCGCGCACAGGGCGGCCGCACGAGCTGGGAGAACATCGTCATCGCCTGCGTGCCCTGCAACCAGAAGAAGGGCAACCGCACCCCGGCGCAGGCGCGCATGACGCTGCGCACCGTGCCCGCGAAGCCGAAGCGGCTGCCGGACGCGCTGGTCGTGTCGTTCCTCGTGGAGAAGGGCCTGCCCCTGTCCTGGCGCAAGTTCCTGAGGGACGTGGCCTATTGGCACACGGAGCTGGAAGCGTAGGTCCCGGCCCAAGGGTGGGCCGGGACTTCGCTTCCGCGCCGCAACGGTTAGAGTGCCGCACGTCGAGGGGGCGTTCCGGACCACACCATGGCGACGAGGAAGAACGAAGACCAGGAGCGGCTCATCGACCGCGACCTCACCGCGATGGCGCGCGAGGGCAAGCTGCCGGCCGCCCACGGCGTGGACACCTCCGTGACGGAGGTGCTGGGGCTGCTGGCGCGCGGAGGCAAGCACCCGCTGCTGGCGGGCGAGCCCGGCGTGGGCAAGAGCGCGCTCGTGCAGGAGGTGGCCCGCCGCATCGCCGAAGGGCGCGTGGACGGGGACCTGGCCCAGGCGCGGCTCGTGGAGGTGTCCGTCGCGAACATCCTGGCGCGCAGCACCCAGCGCCAGGCGGCCGAGTCCTTCGAGGAGCTGCTCATCCACCTGGGCCGCCACCCCTGCCCCATCGTCTACATCCGAGACCTGCCGGTGGCCCTGGGCGGGCCCCTGGCGCCCGTGGCCGTGCGCGCGCTGCGCACCGGCGGCCTGCGCTTCATCTTCGAGACCGAACCCAAGCGCGTGCAGGAGCTGCTGCGCGCCGACGAGGCCCTGGCCGAACGGCTCCACCTGTTGCCCCTGAACGAGCCGCCGCTGGAGAAGGCGCGCTGGATCGTCGGCCGCGTGGCGGAGGAGCTGGAGCGCGAGCTGCGGCTGCCCATCGACCCGGCCGCGTGCGACCTGGCGCTGCGCCTGTCCGCGAAGTTCCTCCTGGCGCAGCACATGCCGCGCAAGGCGATTGAGCTGCTCAAGGAGACGGCGGCGGAGGCCGCGGGCGTGGCGCGCGACCACGTGGGGCCGGAGGACGTGCTCACCCGTTTCTGCGCCGCCACGCGCCTGCCCCGCTTCGTCGTGGACGACGCGATGCCGCTGGACCTGGAGGAGACGGAGCGCTTCTTCGGGGAGCGGCTGCTCGGCCAGACGGACGCGGTGGCCGCGGTGCTGCGCTCGGTGGCGTTGCTCAAGGCGGGGCTCAACGACCCACGCCGCCCGCTGGGCGTGTTCCTCTTCGCCGGGCCCACGGGCGTGGGCAAGACGCAGCTGGCGAAGCTGCTGGCGGAGTACCTCTTCGGATCCGCCGACAGGCTGGTGCGCCTGAACATGGCGGACTACCCCAACGACGGCGACGAGAGCGTCCCCTTCGGCGCGTCGTGGGCGCCCGCGCTGGAGACGCGGCGCGGAGAGCTGTCCGCGCTGCTCGACGGCAAGGTGTTCACCGTGCTGCTGCTGGACGAGTTCGAGAAGGCCGCGCGCAGCGTGCACGACCGCTTCCTCCAGCTCTTCGACGAGGGCACCTTCGTCAACGGCGCGGGCGAGGCGGTGTCGTGCAACAACACGCTCATCGTGGCCACGTCCAACGTGGGCTCGGAGGTGTACCGCGAGGCGGGCCTGGGCTTCGCCGCGCACAAGCGCGCCGAGGAGCAGGTCTCGGAGGTGGACCGCCGCATCGCGGAGGCCTTCCGCCCGGAGTTCCTCAACCGCTTCGACGCCATCTGCCACTTCCGTCCGTTGTCGCGCGTGGACATCCGCAAGATTGCCCAGCGCGAGGTGGGCCGCGTGCTGGAGCGCGAAGGCATCCGCGCCCGCGCCCTGGACGTGGAAGTGACACCGGAGGTGGTGGACCGGTTGGTGGAGCGCGGCTATTCGCCGCAGTTCGGCGCGCGCTACCTGCAGCGTGAAATCGAGAAGACGCTCACTGCGGCGCTCGCGGTGGAGATTGCCCGCAGGCCGCTGCCGCCGGGTACGCCCGTGCGCGTGGAGGCTCGTCCTGGAGGCCGCGTGGTGGCGGTCGCGGAGCCCGTGCCGACTCCTCGCGAGGTGACGGCGCAGCTGCTCCTGCCCACGCCGAAGGCCGCGGCGGTGAAGCGCCGGCTGGACCGCAAGTCGCTGCTGATTGAGATGGACCGGCTGGTGGGCCGTGCGCGCGCGCTCGCCGAGTCCACGGGACGGTCGGAGCTGGAGGCGCGCCGCGCGGCGCTGCTCGCGGAGACGCAGGCGCCCAACCTCTGGGACGACTCGCAGCGCGCGGCGGACGTCCTCCGCGCCTTCCGCACGGTGGAGGCGCAGCTGGGAGAGCTGGACCGCCTGGAGGCCGCGTGCAACTTCGGGCGCCGGCTGGTGCGCGAGGCGAAGAACGAGGTGCAGCTGGGCTCCGCCGCGAAGCAGGTGGAGGAGGTCGCGCGAGAGGTCCAGATGGCGGAGGCGCTGCGGGCCGCCGGAGCCACGACGTTGGACAACGAGGCGCTGGTGGACATCTGCGCCAGCGACGCGTCCGAGCTGCAGGACGCGTGGGTGCAGGAGCTGGCCACCATGTACCTGGGCTGGGCGCAGCGCCGGGGCTACGAGGCCACCGCCGTCGCGGAAGCGGATGCCCCCGCGCGCGTGGTGGTGCGCATCGCCGGGCCGGGCGCGTACGGATTCCTCGCGGGCGAGGCGGGGCTGCACCGTCGCCTGGAGGACGAGAAGCGCCAACGCGCGTACGTGCGCGTGCACCGGGGCGGACCGATGGAGGAGGTGGAGCGGGAGCTGCTGGTGCTGGAAGGCCGGCCGGTGAAGAGCCGCGAAGGCGAGTACCTCCAGCGCGTGCGCAACGAAGTCACCGCGAAGGACGAGGCCACGGGCCGCGTGCTCACGCTCATTGGAGCTGGGGAGTTGGACGAGCTCAAGGGCATCGCCGCGCGCGTCGTCGCCGGCCAGGGCGCCAGCACCGACGAAGCCCGCCGCTACTTCCTGGGCCGTGGAGCGCGAGTGGAGGATCCACGCACAGGCGCGGGGACGCCCCGCGTGAAGGACGTGTTGCGAGGCGAGCTGGACGTGTTCATCGCCGCGTGGATCTCCCGTCCACCCCCGGAAGGCTCCACGCCGATGTCCTGAGCAGTCGGTGCACCCGCCCCAAGAGGACCGCCACGCAGCGAGTCGCCCGAGTCACCCCACACCGCTCACTTGAGCGGTCGGAGCCGGGCGCCCGCCGAGCGACGTAGCCTCGGCGCGATGCGGAAGTCCTCCGGCCCGGCCGGGGTCAGCCTCGCCGCGCATGCACGGTCAGGGCAGGTCACCCCGGGCCACTCCCAGGCGGATGGCCTCAGCGAGCACGTCCAGTCCCTGCGCGGTGTTGATGCGGGAATGAGCCATGGTGCCGCTGACCACCTGCACCGCTCCGCCCAGCACGAAGGGCACGGGCCGGCGTCCCAGCCGCAGCAGCCGCTCGTCGTAGAACGCGGCCGGGGCGCGCTCACGCACCAGGCGCGCCAGGGTCACCATGTTCGCGGTGCGCGACGGCTGCATGGCGGGGCCCAGGCACGAGAAGTCGAAGCCCACCTCCGGCAGCACGGCGCCCCGGCCGTCGCGGTCGAAGACGAAGACGACCTGCGACGTCTCCTCCTGCGAACCGCGCACGCTCTTCTCCGCCGTCTTCGTCAGCTTCAGGCCGCCCGTGATGAGGGCCGTGCCCAGCGCCACCTGTGTCGTCTTCTCCGTGTGCTCGCTCTGCGTGCGCAGGGACGACGCGCCCCGGAGGATGACCGTCACGTCCTCCCAGGCCATGGTGAGCGGCGCACCCGCGCGAGGCGTGAACGTCGCCTGCGCCGCGCCGAACGTGACGGTGCGTGCCGTGACGCGCTCCGCGACCTCCGACTCGTCGATGGCGAGCGCCGCGAGCCCCGCGTCCCTGAGGGTCTTCACCAGGGCATCCGCCGCATCGGGAGCCAGTCGCGCAATCAGGGCGGGCGGCTCGGGGGCCAGCCGCATGCGGGCCTCCGCAGGGGCCATGCCCGCCGCGGCGGCGAGCACCTGCGCTGCTTCCGGAACCTCACCCGCGGGACGAACGAGCGCGACGATCTTCATGGCGTTTCCCACCCCTGGTACAGAGCGCCGCCATCCTCGCGCGAAAGCAAGGTGGCGCGCATCCGAACCCCGGTGTGGCGGGGACATTCCCCGCGCGGTGGACAAACGCTCAGTCGAGCAGGTGCGGGTTGCGCAGCAGCAGCACTCCGGCCTGCACGGTGGCGGTGTAGCCATTGAGCCTGCCGGTGCGGACCCACTCACTCACGTCGCGCACGCCGCTCTCCGCGAGGACGCGGTCCACCACGCCCTCACCCTGGTTGTAGGCCGCGAGCGCGAGCCGCCAGTCGCCGTAGCGCTCATACAGCGATTGGAAGAGGGACGCGGCGGCCTCCGTCTCCCGCGCCGCGTCCAGCCGTTCGTCACGTCCCGCCTCCACCTTCAGGCCGTAGCGACGCGCCGTCTCCGGAATGAACATCCACACGCCCGCGCCCCGCGGCCCCGGCGCCATCGACGGCTCGCGAGACGTCTCCGGCAGGTTGCTCACCGCCGACTCCACCATCGCCACCGCGAGCAGCCCCTCCGGCAGGGAGCGCGAGCGCAGCGCGCCCGTCATCGCCTCGCGGTGCTCCTGGAGGTTCGCCAGCGCCTTGCGCATGAAGTCGCGGCCCTTCGGCGTGGTGACGAACTTGTTGAGCTGTTCGACCACGGCGGCATCCACCACCACCGGCAGGTCCCCCGCCTTCTGCCCCGCCTCCGCCAGCGCACGCGCCTCCGTCAGCGACACCGCGCGCCCCCGCACCGCGCCCTGCGCCCACAACGCCAGCGGCGCGAGCACCAACGCCAGCGACAACGACAGACCCAGGGTGCGCACGGAGCTACGGGGACGAGTCTGGAACAGCATGTGGATCCTCCTGACAGTGGGGTGGGACATGCCGGTGACACCGGCGGGTAGGGAAAGGGCAGCAGGGACACGCAGCGACGCCTGCAACAGGCACCGCGCATACGCATCCGCGGACACGTGCTTCACGGCGACGAGCGCTTCGTCACAGGCGAACTCCTGACGCTCCGCCAACCACCGCGAGAACGCCCGGGCGAACGGATTCCAGAAGAAGGCGCTGTCGAACCCCAGCCGCGCATAGGCCAACACCGTGTCCCGCTGCCGATGGTGTTGCAGCTCATGCCGCACCGTGAGCCGGAGCACCTCCGAGTCCTCCAACACCTCAGCGGGAACCACCGCCCACGCGCCTGCAAAGGGGAACCACACGGAGAACGCGCCGTCCGCCGCGTCCCCCAGCACCACGCGCACCCGGCCCACGCGGCGAAGCACGGGCAGCGTCTCCAGCTTCCGCCGCAAGCGCGCATACCGCCGCAGCTCCCACGCCAGGAACGCCAACGCCCCCGCGCCCACCAACCCCATTCCGACCATCGCCCACGGCAGGCCCATGCCCGAGGACCGCGTCTCCGGCACGGCGCCGAGCACGGGCCGCGCTTCGACAGGCGCCAGCGGCGCGGCGTAGCTCACCAGGGAACGCTCGAACTTGAAGAGCGGCGCCGACGGCATCCACTCCCGCGCGGCGAGCGCCACGAACGGAAGGAGCACCGCCAGCCCCAGCGCCACCCGCCCCACGCGCAGCGTCTGCCGCGCGTCCAACCTCCGCTCCATCCCCAACGCCAGCGCCGCGCGCAAGAGCCCGAAGCCCACCGCCACCAGCACCGCCGCCGTGAGGTACGCGGCCAGCACGTCCTGGATGAAGGCGCTCATCCCCGGCCTCCCTTGCGGCCCAGCAGCTTGCGGATCTGCTCCACCTCCTCCGGGGACAGCGGCACCGCCTCCACCAGCCGAGCCACCAGCGACGACGGCGTCCCGTCGAACACCGTCGCCACCAGGTGACGGACGCTCTGGGCCTCGTAGGCCTCGCGAGACAGCCGCGCCGAGTACAGGTGCCCCCGCCCCTCCTTGCGGCTCTGCACCACGCCCTTCTGCTCCAGGATGCGCAGCACCGTGGACACCGACGTGTAGGCCAGCTTGCGCTCCGGCGGCAGCGCCGCGAGCACGTCCGCCACGCTCACCTCCCCCAGCTTCCACACGAGCTGCATCAGCTCCAGCTCCACGGGCGTGAGCGGCTTGGACTCCTCGACGGACGGCGGCTTCGTCACGGGCATGCCCTCCCCGGCTTCGAACTAAACCCTTAGTTCCAATACAACTAAGCCTTTAGTTTGAAACCGTCAAGCAGGCGGGCGGTGGCTCTCGGTGGTGGGGTGTGCGGATTCCTACGCACTGGAGCGGCCGGGCCCTTAGACTTCCGGGCACATGCTCCACGTCATCCCTCTGGGCGGCCTTGGCGAAATCGGCCTCAACGCCATGGTGCTCGCCTGTCGTGGGGAGATGCTGCTCATCGACGCCGGCTTGATGTTCCCCTCGGCGGGAATGCCCGGCGTGGACATCATCGTCCCGGACTTCACACACCTGCGGCGCAACGCGGCCCAGCTCAAGGGCGTGCTCCTCACGCACGGGCACGAGGACCACATCGGCGCGCTCCCCTACCTGCTGGGCGACATGCCCGTGCCCATCTACGGCACGCGCTTCACGCTCGCGCTCGCGCGTCAGCGCCTGGAGGAGCTGGGCGTGAAGGCGGACCTGCGCGAAATCGAGCCGCGCACACCCTTCCCCGTGGGCAGCGTCTTCAGCGTGGAGGCCACGCGCGTGACGCACACCGTGCCGGACGCGGTGGGCTTCATCGTGCGCTCCCCCGAAGGCACCGTCATCCACACCGGCGATTTCAAGCTGGACCCGGACCCCATCGACGGCCTCAAGACGGACCTGGAGCGCTGGGGCGAGGCGGGCGACGAAGGCGTGGTGTGCCTGCTGTCGGACTCCACCAACTCCGAGCATGTGGAAGAGACCGGCAGCGAGCGCGTGGTGCAGACCACCTTCGAGCGCCTCTTCCACGAGACGAAGGGCCGCATCGTCGTGGCCCAGTTCTCCTCCAACCTCCACCGCGTCCGGCACCTGCTGGACCTGTGCGAGCGCACCGGCCGGCTCGTCGCGCTCCAGGGCCGCAGCATGGTGCGCAACGTGGAGCTGGCGCGGGAGATGGGCTACCTGGACGTGCCCGACTCGCTCTTCGTGCACCTGGACAACGTGCCCAAGCTCGCGCCCCACCGCGTGGCGGTGCTCACCACCGGCGCGCAGGGCGAACCGCGCGCGGGCCTCACCCAGCTGGCGAATGGCGATGGGCCCGTGCGCCTGGAGCCCGGCGACACCGTCATCGTCAGCGCCCGGCCCATCCCCGGGAACGAGCGCTCCGTGGGCGCACTGCTCGACCAGCTCCACTGGCGCGGCGCCCGCATCGTCTACGCCCAGGTGGAGCCCGGCGTGCACGTCTCCGGACACGCCAGCCGCCCCCAGCAGCGCCGGGTGCTGGAGTTGATCCGCCCCCGGAACTTCATCCCCGTGCATGGGGAAGTCCGGCACCTACACCGACACCTGACCACCGCCCGCGAAGCCGGCATGGCGGCGGAGGGCCTGCTGCTGGCCCACGACGGGGACGTGGTGACGTTCGAGGAGGGGCGGGGCCGTTTCACTGGCAGCGTGCCTTCAGGGCGCATCATGATGGAGCGCTCCGGGGACGGGGTGGTGACGCCGGAGACGCTGGTGGAGCGCAACAGGCTGGCGGAGACGGGCGTGGTGGCCGCGGCGGTGGTGCTCCGGCGCGACACCCAGGCGCTGGTAGCGGGGCCCCAGCTGTCCGGCCAGGGCCTCAGCCCGGACGAGCAGGGCGTGCTGGCCCGGGTGGCCCAGGACGCGCGGGCCTTCTTCGAGGAGCTCAACCCCCTGCTCCGAGGGGACGACGCCCTGGCGCGGGAGGAGCTCGTGAAGGCGGTGAAGCGGGCCTTCAAGCAGCACACGTCCCGGCGCACCCTGGTGGTGCCCTTGGTCGTCCGGGTGTAGGTATGGTAAGGGCGCGAAAAGGTCCCCCCCCATGCCCTCCTTTGACGTCATCTCCAAAATCGATCTGGCTGAGCTCGACAACGCGGTCAATCAGACCCGGAAGGAGCTCAGCACCCGCTACGACTTCCAGGGCGTGAAGGCCGAAATCGAAATCGCTCCGGACCATTCCTCGCTCACGCTGAAGACCAACAGCGAGGAGAAGCTCCAGGCCGCCAAGGAGGTCCTGCTCGGCAAGCTGGCCAAGCGCGGCATCAGCCTGCGCGTGCTGGAGTTCGGCGACATCGAGAAGACGGGCCTGTCCAACGTCAAGCAGCCCATCAAGCTCCAGCAGGGCATCCCGGTGGAGAAGTCCAAGGAGCTCATCAAGGTCCTCAAGGAGTCGAAGATCAAGGTGCAGGGCTCCATCCAGGCGGATCAGCTCCGTGTCACGGGCAAGAACCGGGACGACCTGCAAGAGGCCATGGCGCTGTTCCGCAAGGAGCAGGACCGCCTCAGCCTGGACATGCAGTTCACCAACTTCCGCGACTAGAGGCGCCCCTTCGCCATGCACGCCGCCCGTCTGGCCTCCCTCGGCCTGCTGCTCGCCACCTCCGCCTTCGCCCAGGACGCGGCGCCCCGTCCCAGCAAGCCGGTGCCCGTGCTCAAGAAGGCACCCCGGCCGGAGAAGGGGCTCAAGGACTTCGGCTCGCCGCTGGTCCTCAAGCCGCTCTCCACCGAGGGCGCCACCGCCAACTTCTCCGCCCGGGTGGGCTGGCGCAAGGACACGCTCTTCGTGGGCGTGGAGGCCACGGACAACCAGCTGCTCGCGGGTGACATCATCACCCTCACGCTCTACTTCCCGGACTCCGGCACCACCGCCACGGGCTACACCTACCGCTTCGCCTTCGACGGCCAGCGCACCTCCGGGGCGGACAGCGGCACGCCCAGGTTCGCGCAAAGCCTGGTGAACGCCGCCGTGCACCGACAGGGCGACACCCTGTCGGTGGTGGCGATGATTCCCGTGCGCGCCCTGCCCCGCTTCCCCGCCGTGGATCCGCTCGTCATGGACCTCTGCATCACCTACGAGGACCAGGACCAGGTGGGCGCCAAGGTGGTGCCGGTGTCCAACTGCAAGGGCGGCACCATGCCGGAGGGTGAAGCGCTGCGCCTGCCGGACGAGGCGCGCAAGAACCTCAAGCTGAAGCCCCCGGAGAACGTCATCGCCCTGGAGGCGGCCCCCACCGGCTGGCTGGGCTGGGGTGTGCTCAGCTACCCCAACTGGGCCCAGGGCGACGCGCCCCTCACGCCCGGCTCGCTGCGCGAGCTGGTGGCCCCCAACGCGGTGGACGCCTCGAAGATGGGCGTGAACCTGCCGGAAGCATTAAGCCTGCCGGACGGACGACCGGTCGTTACCGTGCTCACCGGGAAGAATCCCTATGCCATCGAGGGTCAATGCGACTCTGATGATGAGCTCCGGATGGGGCTCTATGTGGTGTCGGGGAAGACAGCCCAGCGGGTGCTCGACTGGCCGGCCGCCACCTGTGCGCTGGGTCGCGCCACTTCGGTGGAGCTGGAAGAAGACGGGGCGCTGAACATCGGTTACTCGAACGGCGCCATCATCAACTTCGTTTGGAGTGCGGACCACTTCGAGCGGACGCAACTGGGAAAGCGGTAGACGCGCGTGGAAGAGACCAAGAGCCTGTACATGATGACCCTCGGCTGCCCGAAGAACCGGGTGGACTCCGAGGTGATGCTGGGCACGCTGCGCACGCGCGGCTATTCGCTCGTGCAGGAGGCCTCGGAGGCCGAGGTCATCGTGGTCAACACGTGCGCCTTCATCGGGCCGGCGAAGCAGGAGTCGGTGGACTCCATCCTGGAGATGGCGGAGCTGAAGAAGTCGGGCTCGTGCAAGACGCTCGTCGTCACCGGCTGCCTGTCCCAGCGCTACGGCCAGGAGCTGTCGCAGGAGATGCCGGAGGTGGACCACTTCCTGGGCACCAGCGCGTACGCCCAGATTGGCGACCTGCTGGCGGCGGAGGCCACGCCGCGCCAGGTGATTCCGGATCCGGACTACATCCACAACGCGGAGACGCCGCGCATCAACTCGATGCCGAAGTACACGGCGTACTTGAAGATTTCGGAAGGCTGCGACAACGCCTGCGCGTTCTGCATCATCCCCACGCTGCGCGGCGGCCAGCGCTCGCGCACGGTGCAGGACATCGTGGCGGAAGCGCGGAACCTGGTGGACAGCGGCGTGCAGGAGCTGAACCTGGTCGCGCAGGACCTGACGGCGTACGGGCATGACCTGCCCGGCAAGCCGAAGCTCCACGAGCTGCTCAAGGAGCTGGTGAAGGTGGACGTGAAGTGGATCCGCCTGCACTACGCCTACCCGCGCGTGTTCCCGGACGAGCTCATCGACGTCATCGCCACCGAGCCGAAGATCGCCAAGTACCTGGACATGCCGGTGCAGCACGCCAGCGACAAGCTGCTCCTGTCCATGAAGCGCGGCCGCAACTCGGAGTTCCTCAAGAAGCTGCTGGGCAAGCTGCGCGAGCGCGTGCCGAACCTGGTGATGCGCACCTCGCTCATCGTCGGCCTGCCGGGTGAGACGGAAGAGGACTTCGAGCTCCTGAAGGAGTTCGTGAAGGAGCAGCGCTTCCAGCGCCTGGGCGTGTTCCAGTACTCGGACGAGGAGAACACCGCCGCGTTCGACCTGCCGAACAAGGTCCCGGCGAAGACCATCGAGCGCCGCTGGCGCGAGGTGATGGCCATCCAGAAGCGCATCAACCGCGAGCAGAACAAGAAGCTCGTGGGCCAGAAGCTCACCGTGCTGGTGGAGGGCCCCAGCGAGGAGTCCGAGCACCTGCTGGTGGGCCGTCACGAGGGCCAGGCGCCGGAAATCGACGGGCAGGTCTACATCAACGACGGTCTGGCGTACCCGGGCGAGTTCGTCACCGTGGAGGTGACGGAGGCGCACGACTACGACCTCATCGCCCGCGTGGTGGAGCGCCCGGATCCGAAGCAGCGCGAGCACACCCCGCGCGAGGCCCATCCCGCGCCCGTGCCCCTGAAGGCGCTGGCGCGTCCGCCGGAGCCGCGGCCGGAGTAGTCCGTCACCGCGAAGGCCGTACCCCGGGCCCGCCCCGTCCTCCCACCCGGAGGCGGTCGCGGGCCCGAGCCGTTCGTGGGGTGCTACTTCGGATCCTCGGGCTCCAGTTCGCGCTCCTCGACGGGCGGCGGCTGCGGGCCCGAGCCCTTCGTCGGCACCGCCACGCCCTCGCCCAGTGGCGTGGGCTGGCACTCGCACACGGTGCGCCGCGACGCGGACTCCGTGACGAAGGCGCACGTCGTGGGGCACTCGGGCTGACGCCCTTCCTCCACCAGCGACACCACGTAGCTCTTCGCGCCCTGGAGCGCGGCGTGGCACGCGGGCAGGGTCTTCTCCAGCGACGCCCACGGCAGCCGGTGCTGCGTGTTGGCGCCACGGGTGGTGGTCGGGAAGCTCAGGCCCACCTGGCAGCCAGTCTCCAGCCGCTGACCGTCCACGCCCCGAGGCTCCACGTACAGGCGCACGCCCTCCGGCACATCCCGGAACACCTCGCCGGAGAGGGCCACCGCGCCGTCGGGCTCCGCGCGCACGAAGATGCCGTAGCATCCCTCCTCGTTGAATGCGCCGCCCTCGTCCGCGCACTGCTGCCGGCCTCCGCCCTCGGGCGTACGCACGTGGGGCCTGCGCAGCACCAGCGCCCCACCCTGCGCGTCCACGGTAGTAGTGAAGCGGCCCCACACGTCCGGGCCCAGGCGGCCCAGGCTGCTCCGCGACGGCCAGCGCCCCGCGGCCTCCATCACCAGGGGCTTCACGCCCAGGCCGTCGGCCACCTCCACCGAGTCCACCACGAAGGTGCGCGGCGGAAGGCCCGCGGCCGTCTCCAGCGGCTGCAGCCCCAACCCCAGCGCGGGGTCCACCGCCAGGCGGGAGAAGGGCTCCCGCGTGCCCAGCACGAAGGGGCCGGTGATGCTCGCCCCGCCCTGCGTCACCTGCACGGCCAGGAGCGGCCAGTCGCCCAGCGGCTCGCGGCTCAGCTCCACCACGTGCGACTCGCGCACGGCGTCCGTCCCGCGCAGCTCCGCGTCGTAGGCCTCCCGAGGACGTGAGGCGGTGAAGGTCACCTCGCGGCGCAGCGGATCCACCGTGAGGGCATACGGGAACAGCACGTCCTGCCCCAGCGTCACCGAGCAGCCCGTCTCACCGGAGAGCAGCAACGTGCGCAGGGGCGGCGACACCGGGCCCACCGTCAACGGCGGGGCCGGTACTTCCGGCCAGGAGCGATGACCTCCGGAGGACTCCGGCACGCGCGCGGTCCCCGCGGCCGCGGGCGGCGCGCCGTCGAAGCAGCTGGAGGACACGAGCGACAGCGGCCGCGTGACATCCAGCACCACCGGCACGGCCCGGGTCCCCAACCGCCCCGCCACCGTCAGCCGCAGCGCGGGCGACGACAGGAGGGGCAGCGTCTGCCCCGCGAGGCTCGTGGGACGTGAAGGGCCCGCGGGCGCGGTGGAGTGACACCCCGCGCCCAGCAGCACGCATCCCGCCAGCAGCACGCCGCGCATGGGGGGCGGGCCGTCCTACTGCGCCTTCTTGGTGAAGTCGTCCACGCGGGTGCCCTCGGGCGGGTTCAGCTTGAAGCTGTCCGCGGAGATGCCCACGTTCGTCTTCAGGTCCAGGAAGGCGATGGTGTTCTCACTGCCGTCCGGATCCACCACCGTGCTCTTGAGCACCTGCGCCGTCGAGGGGTCCACCTCCAGGCGCACCTGGCGGAAGCGCGGCTCGTTCTTCAGCGGATCCAGGACCAGCAGCGTGCCCTTGCAGTCCTTGCAGGCGCCCTTGGTGATGGCGAACTCGTCCGCCAGCTTCCCCTGACCGAAGAGGAACGTCACCGACGCGGACAGCTGGCTGGTGTCCATGGCCGCCACCGACAGCGTCTGCGCTTCCGGGTCGTGCATGTAGACCTTGTTGCCCGCGAGCACGAACGTCCGCTTGGACGGGTTCTCGTACTCCCAGCGCATCAGGCCCGGCTTCTTGTAGGTCACCGTGCCCGTGGACGTCTGCGTGCGGCGGAAGGCCTTGTACTTGTAGTCCTGCTTGAAGCCCGCCTTGAAGTCGCCCGTCTTCTCGTAGAAGGCCTGCATCCGGTCCACGAGCGTCTTCACCTCGGGCGCCATCGGCTTCGGAGTGGCGCTGGCGGCGACGCTCGCGTCGCCCTGCTTCGCGGCGGGGGGCATGGCGGCCGTGCCGGCATCCTTGGG
>NZ_RAWP01000031.1:0-92009 GCF_003668935.1 Corallococcus sp. AB032C
CGGGACGGGGGGCGGCGGTGGCGTGGATACGGATGGCGGTGTTCATGGGGGGGATGTTCCTCGTGGGGTGCGAGGAAGCCCGAGCCACGGCACCGCGCATCCCGGTGCTCGGTGAGGTGGGTGGACAGGTAGCACCAGAGGGCGTGGAGGCACACGTGTGGTCGCGGACCCTGATGGTTGGGGACCCACAGGCTCCGCACGCGGTGGTGACCTCCAACGGGGACGTCCTGGTGGCGGCGACCTATCAAGAACCCATCGACCTGGGGGCGGGTCCCCTGCCCTTCAATCGCAACGTTGTGGCGCCACACCTGCTGGTGGCGCGGTATTCGCCGGACGGGACGCTGAAGTGGGCGCGGGGCTGGACGCCCGAGCACGAGGCGCGGGCCCGCGTAGGCGGCCTGGCGGTGGACGCCGCCGACAACATCTTCATCACGGGCATGTCCGCGGGCTTCACCCGCGACAGCGCCACGCTGCCGGAGGGGCCGTTCCTGGCCCGGCTGGACGGCGGAGGCGCGCTGGACTGGGTGCGCTCGTTGCCGGGTGAAGGCCCGGTGGCGGTGAACGGCGTCACGTCCGACCACCACGGGGGCGCGGTGCTGGTGGGGGACTTCGCCGGAGCGCGCGACCTGGGAGAGGGCTTGAAGCGCACGCCCCCTGGCCGGCACGCGGGCTTCGCGCTGAGCGTGGGCTCCAAGGGTGAGCAGCGCTGGAGTCGTGTGTGGATGCCCTCCGGCGAAGGCGAGGTCTCCGCGCGAGCAGTAGCGGTGGATGTCTTTGGCGACGTGCACGTGGTGGGCGGCTACGCGGGGGCGGTGTCGTTGGGAGACGCCACGTTCGTCACCGTGCGCCAGCACACGCCCTTCGTGGTGAAGCTCACCCGGGACGGAGACCACGTCTGGAGCCACGACGTGCGCGGCACGGATGGCACGGCGGTGTCCGTGGCGGTGGGGGCGGACCGCGTCTTCGTGGGCGGAGGCTTCAGCGGCCAGCTGTACTTCCAGAAGACCTTCCACCGCGCGGACTCCCGCGACGGCTTCCTCCTGGCCTACGACGCGAACGGCAGCCAGCGGTGGGCGCGAACCTTCCCCACCGGAGCACCGATGGTGGCCACCGACGACGCGGGCCAGCTGACGGTGGCGGGCGGCCATGACGGCGGCCTCGCCCTGGGCGGGGGCAGCCTGCCTCCGGGCCTGTATGTCGCGAAGCTGCTACCGGAAGAGGGCACGTCGCTCTGGGTGCGCGGCTTCGCGAGCCCCGGCACCGTGGCCCAGGCCCGCGCCGTGAGCGTGGACGCGTCCGGGGGCGTGCTGCTCGCCGGAGGCTTCAACCGGTCCATGCCGGAGGACGGACCGTCACGGCCGCTGCAGGACGGCTTCCTGCTCAAGCTCCATCCCTGACTTCAGGCCCCGATGCCCTCGGGGTCCGTGGCCAGCTCTCCGCCCAGGTGCATGCCCGTCTGGCAGCGGTAGTCCGTGATGAGCGACGCGGCCAGCACCTTCACGCCCAGCAGCACGTGCAGCGCCGCCGCCACCGGCGAGCGCTTCGCGTACCCCAGCACGAAGGGCGCCAGCACCGCGCCCAGGCCGTAGGCGTAATCCGCCAGCTCGTGCGCCTCGATGGGGATGAGCTTCGTGAGGCTCAGCCGGTAGTCCGTGAACAGCGACACGCCCACCGCGGCCCCGCCCAGCGCCCAGCCGGCCGCCTTCGCCTTGCTGTCACCGGACGCGCTCCCCACCGCCACCAGCGCCGCCCCGCCCACGTAGTCCAGCACCGAGTGCAGGTCCTGCGACACCCAACGGCGCAGCGGCAGCCGGCCGAACAGCGGACGCGACAGGATGCCCGCCGCCGCGCTGTGGTCCCTCATCCGGCGCCACTCGCGGCGCACGGCGCCCTCCGAGCGCGGAGGAACTGGGGGCAGCAGGGGCTCGGGGCCTCGGACCTCGTACATGACGTGACTCCTCTCCCGGCCTTCGTGGCCTTACCCGGAACGGTAGCCATGCCTCCAAACCCAGGCGCTGGAGCCGCCCCGGCCCCACGCCCGCCTGCCTGTGCCAACAATGGTAGGGAGGCTGACTACCCCACGAACTGTTGACTGCTCAGCAAGGGGGCTTCCACCCACCCCTCCCCGACGGGCAGACTGTTGTGCGCACTCAGGCCCTCACATTTCGAGAGGACCGACCGCTCCCGGGCGGTGGGTGCCGCGCCCCACCAACAAAGAGAAGACGATTCATGGCTACTGGTACGGTGAAGTGGTTCAACGATGCGAAGGGCTTTGGCTTCCTCACTCAGGACGGCGGTGGTGAGGACGTGTTCTGCCACCACAGCGCCATCAACATGGACGGCTTCCGCACGCTTCAGGAAGGTCAGAAGGTGGAGTTCGAGGTGACGCGCGGCCCCAAGGGCCTGCAGGCACAGAACGTCCGCTCAGTGGGTTGATGACAACCCGCTCCGGGTCAACCCCAGAGCACGGAAGCCCGGTCCCGCTCACGTGGGCCGGGCTTCTTCATTTTTACAACCCACCCAGAAGGAATAACACGCAATTCCTTTCAAACCTTACACCGTCCAAGGAATCAAGGGGGGGCTGGTGAAAGTCCGAAAGACGTCTGTTAGGCTTTGATCCTGCGAGGGAGGGCGCACCTATGTTCGAAGTCACCAACGATGTCAGCCGTCGGACCATCACTGCCCGCATGAGCGGTTTCATGCGGCCGAACGAGATGAAGGAGTACGTGGCCGTCTACAAGAAGGCCACGGACAGCTACGGCGGGGGGCGGCACCTGGTTCTGGCCGACATGCGGGGCCTGCGCCCGCTGGAGCCGGAATCCGCGAACCTGTTCTCCGAGGTCATCAACCACGGGCGCAAGAATGGCTGTGCGATGTGCGCGCACGTGTCGGACTCCACCATCGCGCGCCTGCAGACGGCCCGCGTGGCGTCGGAAGCATCCCCCAACGACGACATCACCGTGGATTGTGTGTCGCTGGAGGAAGCGCAGAACCAGCTCGCCAAGGCGCGCGTGCGCCTGCTCAACGGCGAAGGCATGTCGGCTTCGCGCTAGAGCCGCTCCTTCCGGGCAGGACGCCCGCGAACGCCCCGTCTCCGGCAAGGCCCGGAGCCGGTAGCCTCCCGCGGAAGACGCCCACCCGGAACTTGTTTCATCCCCTTTGTTTCAAATGAAAGGCGCGGGTGACGGAACCGTCACCCGCGCCTTTTGTTTCATGCCGTGAGGCCTCAGGCCGCGCGGTCGTGCGCCGCGGACGCGTCCACGGGGTGCGCGGAGTGCGGTCCCTGCGCGCGGGGCTGCTTCTTGCGGAAGGACAGCTTCTCCATCGCCGCGAACACCACCGGCACCACCAGCAGCGTGAGGAAGGTGGAGGTGATGACGCCGCCGATGACGGAGATGGCCATGGGGGCGCGGAACTCGGAGCCGATGCCCGTGCCCACGGCGGTGGGCACCATGCCAATGGCCATGGCCGCGCTCGTCATGAGGATGGGGCGCAGGCGGCGGGGGCCGGCCTTGAGCAGGGCCTCGTCCACGGAGTCGCCCTCGCGCAGGTGATGGAGCGCGCCGTCGATGAGGAGGATGGCGTTCTTCGTCACCAGGCCCATCAGCAGGATGACGCCAATCATCGCGCCCATGCTGACGTGGTAGTTCGTGACGACGAGTCCCAGGAGCGCGCCCACGAGCGCCAGCGGCAGCGACACCATGATGGTGAAGGGGTGCTTGAAGGACTCGAACTGGCTGGCGAGCACCATGTAGATGAAGACGAAGGCCAGACCGAACGCGATGCCGAACGCGTCGTTCTGCTCATCCAGGCTCTTCATCTGGCCGTCGTAGACGATGGCGTAGCCGGGCGGCAGCGGCTTCTGGGCGATGGCGGCCTTGAGCTTCGTGGCCACGTCACCCAGCGCGGCGCCCTTGGCCAACTGGGACACGACGGCCACCTGGCGCTCGCGGTTCTCGTGCTCGATGACGCTGGGGCCGTCCTTGAGCGACACCTCCGCCACGTCCGTCACCTGGTGCAGGCCCTTGGGCGTGGCGATCATCAGCTGGCGCACGCGCTCCGGCGTGGCGCGGTCCTGCTCGCGCAGGCGCACGCGGATGTCCGTCTCATCCGTGCCCTCGCGCAGCTTGGCCGTCACGTCACCGTCGATGGCCAGCCGCAGCTGCGCGGCGAGTGACCCGGCGGACAGGTCCATGTCCGCGGCGCGCGCGCGGTCGATTTGAATCTGGAGCTCCGGCTTGGCCGGGTTGGAGTCCACGCGCACGTCGGAGGTGCCCAGGGTGCGCAGGATGCTGGCGACGCGCTCGGCCTCCTCGTTGACGCGCTTCAGGTCCGGGCCCACCACGCGCACCATGATGGGGAACCAGTCACCCAGGCCTTCGATGGACGGCGGGTCCGACAGGGTGATGGCGGTGGAGACCAGGTTGGGGACCAGCAGGGCGCGGGCCTCCTCCTTGAGGGTGCCGATGCTCTTGGTGCGCTTATCCTTGCCCACCGTGAGCACGCGCATGCGCGCCTTGTAGACGTCTCCGTTGGGACCGACCGTCGTGTAGATGTCCGTGACCTCGGGGATCTTCTTGAGGAGGACCTCCGCTTCCGCGGCGCGCTCCGTGGTCTGCGCCAGGTTGACGGAGTCCGGCAGCTGCAACTCGACGATGAGCTGCGAGCGGTCCTCCGCGCTCATGAACTCCACGCCCAGGCGGCTGGCGGCGCCGAAGGACAGGAACAGCGCCAGCACGGTGAGGCCGGCGGTGGTCCACTTGTGGCGCAGCACCCAGCCCAGGATGCGGGCGTAGGTGGACTCCGTGGCCTCCAGGAAGCGGCGCAGCGCGCGGAAGACGGCGGGCTCGTGCCGCTGCTCCCCCGGCTTGTGCGCCTTGGCGAAGCGCGCGGACAGCATGGGGTCCAGCGTGAAGGAGATGAACAGCGAGATGAGCACCGCCACGGAGATGGTGATGCCGAACTGCTTGAAGAACTGACCCACGATGCCGGGCATGAAGGCCACGGGGATGAACACCGCCACCAGGGCCAGCGTCGTCGCGAGCACCGCCAGACCCACGTCCTTGGTGCCGTTGGACGCGGCGCTCATCGGGTCCTCGCCCTGCTCCAGGCGGTGGGTGATGGCCTCACGGACCACCACCGCGTCGTCGATGAGCAGACCGATGGCCAGCGACAGCGACAGCAGCGTCATCTGGTTGAGCGAGTAGCCCAGCACGTACATCACAAAGAACGTGCCGATGACGGACGTGGGCAGCGCGAGCGCGGAGATGAACGTGCCGCGCGGGTCCAACAGGAACATCAGGATGATGAGGACCGCCATCAGGCCGCCGAAGATGAGGGCGATCCACACCTCGTGGGTGTTGGCGCGGATGAGGTCCGACTGGTCGATGAGGAGCGTGGCCTGGAAGCCCTGCCCCACCACCGGCCCCATCTCCGCGAGCGTCTTCTTCACCGCGTCGCTGACGCTCACGGTGTTGGAGCCCGGCTGCTTCACGAGCTCGAGCACCACGGCGTCGCGGGCGTTGAGGCGTGCGGTGGTGCGGCGCTCGGCGACGCCGTCCGTGACGGTGGCGACTTCCTCCAGGCGCACCTGCGCGCCGGTGCTGCTGCGGGCGATGGGCAGCTTGCGCAGGTCCTCCACGCTGATGAACTCGCCCATGGCGCGCACGGTCAGCTCGTTGGGCCCCAATTGCAGACGGCCCGCGGGCAGGTTGAGGTTCTCCATGGCGATGCGCTGGGACACCTGCGACGGCGCGATGCCCACCGCGCGGGCCTTGTCCAGGTCGATGTCGACCTGGATTTCACGCGTGTCACCGCCGGTGATGCGCACCTCCGCCACGCCGGCCAGCTGCGCGAGCGCGGGCTTGATGCGGTCATCCAGGAGCTTGCGCAGCGCCTGGGACTGCATGTCCGCGGAGATGGCGTAGGTGAGGATGGGCGCGGCGGACAGGTCCACGCGGCTGACGATGGGCGCGTCCGCGTCCGTGGGCAGCTTGTTGACGGCCTGGCCCACCTTGTCGCGCACGTCCTGGACGGCGGTGTCCAGGGCGGTGCCCAGCGTGAAGGACACCACCACGGTGCCTACGTTCTCACGGCTGAAGGAGTGGATTTTATCCACGCCGCTGATGCCGGCGACCGCGTCCTCCAGGGGCTTGATGACCTGGGTCTCGATTTCGCCCGGGCCCGCGCCTTTGTAGAGGGTGTTGACCACCACCACGGGGAAGCTGACGTCCGGGTAGAGGTCGGTGCCCAGGCGCTTGAGGCCCATCACGCCCAGCACGATGAGCAGCAGGGACACCATGGCCGTGAACACCGGCCGTCGAATGGAAACGTCACTGAGAATCATGGAAGAGCTCACGCACGCCGCGCGCGAAGAAAGGCCGCGGCGAAAAGGGGCGGCTTGCGGCTACTTCACGGAGACGCGGGTGCCGGGGGTCAGGGAGGGCGTGGGGAAGTCCACCACCTGCTGGAGGGCGGCCGCGGCGCGCACCACCACCTCGCGCTCGCGGCGCTCCAGCACCTGCACGTCCACGCGCTGGAGCGAGCCGTCACTGACGACCAGGACGTGGTCCCCGTTGGAGGAGGACAGCGCCGTCGTGGGGAGCAGCTGCGCGTCCTGCGTCTCCCCCAGCTTCAGCATGGCGCGCGCCAGGGTGTGGGCCACGAAGCGGCCGTCCGCGTTGGGCACGGAGATCTCCACCGGGATGCGGCGGGTGGTGGGGTCCGCGGAGGGCAGGATGGTGCGCACCACGGCCTCGTCGGTGGACGCGCCGTTGCCCAGCGCCGCCACGCGCACCTTCGTGCCGGGCTTGAGCAGCGCGCGCGCCCCTTCCGCCACGGTGGTGCGGAAGATGAGCGTGTCCAGCTGCTCCAGCGTGAAGAGGGCCGAGCCCGGCCCCACCGTGGCGCCCGTCTGGTCCGGGGATTCAATCAGCGTGCCCGCGAAGGGCGCCTTCAGGTCATGCCGGCGCCGCGCCGCGCGGGCCTGCGCGAGCTGCGCCTTCGCGGCCATCACCTGCGCCTGGGCCTGCGCGGCGGCGGCCACGGCGTTCTTGTGCTGCTGGTCGCTGACGCCACCGCCGGTGCTGAGCTTCTCCGTGCGCTCGGCGGCGTCCTTCGCGATGGAGGCGCCGGCCTCCGCGGCGGCGACGGCGGCCTCCGCGCCAGCCACCTGCGCGTCCACGATTTCGGAGTTGAGCTGGGCGAGCGTGTCGCCCTTCTTCACGGCCTGGCCCTTCTGGGCGCGCACCGACTCCAGGCGGCCGCCCACCTCGAAGCCGACCTGGAGGCCCTGGGCGGGGTACAGCGTGCCCGTCACCTCCTCCGACTGCGAGGCCTGCACGCCGCGCGCGGAGACGACCTTCACGGCCGGCGCCGGCTTGTCCTGGCCGGGGGCCGCGGTGGCGGGCGGCGCGGACGCGGCATCCGCCTTGTCACAACCGGAGAGCGCGAGCGCGGCGGCCATCCCCAGGGCGGTGAAGGCGCGGGAGGCGGAGGGCTTCGTGGATGGTTTCACGGGCGTTTCCTTGGCGGGCGGTGCGGGTGGTCCGCGCGGGCTTGGCGCCGGCGCGTGGAAGGCGGTGAAGAAGGACGGGCGAGGGCGGCGGGCGTCGCGGGCACGGCCTCGCGGGGCAGCGAGCCTTCGTGCATGAGACGTTGGAGGCCCACGGCCCAGGTGGCCAGGTCCGGCTTCTGCGTCAGCCGCCCCATGCGCCGGGCCAGCAGCAGATAGGTGCCCACGATGAAGGAGCCGAAGAGGCTGGGGTCCACGTCCGGGGTGTCCGGATGCTGGCCGCGCAGGTGGTGGAACTCCCCGGCGATGCGCTCCACCTCGCGGTCCACCACGTCCCACATGACGGACTCGAAGGCGGTGCCCTGGCTGCCCACGATGAGCGCCGTGACGAGCTCACGCTGCTCCCACATGAGCTCCAGCATCTCCACGTCGAGCTCGGCCTCCATCCGCAGGAAGTCGCGGTAGCGCTCCGAGCGCGTGGCGACGTCCCCGGGGCCCGGCAGGCCGCTGTGGTCGGCGCGGAAGCGGTCCATGCAGGACATGCGCTTCGTGGCCAGGACCTCCAGCGCCTCCAGGAAGCCCTGCACCAGCGCCGCGAAGAGGGCCTCCTTCGAGGGGAAGTGCAGGTAGAAGGCGCCCTTGGACAGGCCGCTGGCGGCGGTGATGTCGCTGATGCGCGCGCCCTTCACACCCCGCTTCGCGAACTCCGCCCGCGCGGACGCGATGAGCGCGCTGCGGGCTTTGGGGTCAGCGGGGCGGGGCATGGCGGACGCATTCCTAACCCGCTGGTCAGAAATAAAACAGTCGTTGCTGAACGGCGGGTCAGGAATCCGAGGGGCGTGTCGGCGGGGGGCGCATGAGGGCGGAGCAGAGCGGACACGCGGGCGGGGCGTGGGGGGCGTCCCGGCGGTGCAGGTCCAGGATGGCGCGGGACACCTCCGCCAGCTCGCGGCGCACCTCGCGGCGGGCGCCCTTCACGCGCTGGATGCGCATGTCGTCGTAGCCGGTGGTCTGGTGGCGCATCCAGGCGATGACGGCGGCCTCCGCGCGCCTCTCAATGGGGATGCGCTCCGTGCGGGCGACGGTGCCGCTGCCCACGGGGGTGGCGTGGCCGGCGACCATCACGGCCAGACGCTTGGCGTGGGGGAGCCACGCGGGGCTGAAGGCGAGGAAGCGCAGGACGGCGTTGGCGAAGTCGACCTCGTACTCGGCCTGCTCCTTGGCGCGGCGCTCGCGGCCCTGGGCCAGCTTCTTGGCGTAGGCGGGGGTGGCGCGCTCATCGTCCAGGGCGGCGCGGGCGTGGACGATGTGGGCCTCCGGCGCCCACACGCCCCGGGAGAAGAGCTTGCGGCCCACCTTCTCCACCACGGTCCAGGAGGGGCCGGCGGCCTTCACGCGGCGGGTGAGGCCGGCATCGCCGGGGGGGAGGAGGGCCCAGCCGTCAGGAACGGCGAGCAGGCGGCCGTCCTGGGCTTTCACTCGGCGGGGGTCGGCCGTGGGGCCGACCGTCAGGGAATCAGGCATGGGGGAGGGTCCGAAAGGGCCGGCTGCATAGCACGCCCCCTCGCACCCTGGTAAATGCCCCCGGAACGCTCGCGCGCAGGCAGATTCCGCGCGTGCGAGGAGGCCACTCTCGACGTGGGAAGCGCTGGCATGTCCCTACTGAGGCTCACCTTCCTCGGCACCTCCGCCGCACAGCCCACGCTGCATCGCGGCCTCTCCGGTCTGGCGGTGAAGGCGGACGCGGATCTGCTGTTGTTCGACTGCGGCGAGGGCACCCAGCGGCAGATGGTGCGCTTCGGCACGGGCTTCACCGTGGACGCGGCGTTCTTCACGCACTTCCACGCCGACCACTACCTGGGAATCATCGGCTTCCTGCGCACGCTGGGGATGATGGGCCGCACCGAGCCCATGCACCTGTACGGGCCTCCCCCCGCGCGCCGGCTGCTGCACCAGGCCGTGCACCTGGGGCTGGAGTCGCTGGCCTTCCCGGTGGAGATCCACGAACTGAAGGACGGGGACTCGGTGCGCCGCAATGGCTACACCGTGCAAGCGGTGGGCGTGGACCACCGCATCCACGCGCTGGGCTACGTGCTGGCGGAGGACGGCCGTCCGGGGCGCTTCCACCTGGAGAAGGCGCGGGAGCTGGGCGTGCCGGAGGGGCCGTCCTTCGGCAAGCTGCAAAAGGGCGAGTCCATCACGCTGCCGGACGGGCGCGTGGTGAAGCCGGAGGACGTGCTGGGCGAGTCGCGGTCCGGGCGGCGGCTGGTGATTTCCGGAGACACGCGGCCGTGCCCGTCGCTGGTGCAGGCGGCGAAGGACGCGGACCTGCTGGTGCACGAGTCCACCTTCTCCGACGACGAGCAGGCGCGCGCGCTGGAGACGCGGCACTCCACCGCGCGGGAGGCGGCCCAGGTGGCCAAGGACGCGGGGGCGAGGCGGCTCATCCTCACCCACCTGTCCAGCCGCCATGACACCGACCCCGGACGGCTGCTCACGCAGGCGCGTGAGGCGTTCAAGGGGCCGGTGGAGGTGGCCTTCGACGGCCTCACCGTGGAGCTGCCGCTGCGCGACTGACGTCCGGTGTCGCTCGGGCGGCGGGCCTTCCCACGGTGCGGAGGACTACTCGACCTTCTTCGCCTCGGCCTTGAGCGCGGAGGCGGCGTCGGGGTCCACCTTCTGGAGCAGCTCCCACTCCAGCTCGGAGTCGCGCCGCATCTGGGAGTTGCCGGCGCCCACCGAGGACTCACCCGTTTCCTTGGCGCGGCCGTCGGTGCTGTCGGCGGCGCGGGACTCGGAGCGGTCCTGGCGGCGGAACTCCACCGCGGACTGGCCGGGCCCCCGCTCGAAGCCGCGCACCAGGTAGCGCGCGTAGGAGGTGCCCAGCGAGGAGGGAGCGCTGGTCATCAGCCACTCCGTCGTGGTCTCGAAGCCGGTCTGCGTGTTCGTCACGGAGAAGCCCTTCTCCTTGACCAGGGCCAGGGCCGCCGGCCACACCTCCGCGATGGGCTTGCGGTAGACGTGCCCCATGGCCTTGTCCTCCAGGTACGCCTGCTGACGGCGCGCGGCGCAGCCGCTGAAGGCGAGGGCGAGGGCGGACACCACGAGCAGCGCCGAGGCGCGGGACGATTTCGAGGGATTCATTGCTCCGGACTCCATGAAAGAGAAGGCGGTTGCGGAATTTCGCCCGGTGCGGGCCTGGAAGCCAAGTCCAGGCGCGTCCGGAAGAGGGTTACCTCCAGCAGGCAACCTTCATTTGGCTAGAGCCCGGCCGCCTTCCGGTGATGCGTCCGGCGTCGCACATCCGTGCGCACGAAGCCGTCCGGGGGGCTGGTGGCGAGGCCATGCTGGCGGGCGGACATGATTCCCATCAGCGACGACAACCCGACCCTGCGCACCCCGGTGATGACGTACCTGCTGCTCGCGGCCCTGGGGCTCACCTGGGTGTTCTTCCAGGGCGCGGGCTTCAACGTGGTGGCGCTGGCCACCAGCATCTGCGAGCTGGGCATGGTGCCCGGAGAGCTCACCGGCCGCGCGCCGCTGGGTCAGGCGGTGCCGCTGGGGGACGGGCTCGCGTGCGTGGTGGACAACGAGGCCATCAACCGCCTCACGCCGCTCACATCCATGTTCCTGCACGGCGGCTGGGGTCACCTGCTGGGCAACGTGCTGTTCTTCTGGGTCTTCGGAAACAACATCGAGGACAGCATGGGGCGCTTGCGCTTCCTCGTCTTCTACCTGGTGTGCGGGCTGGTGGCGGCGGCCGCGCACGTGGCGGTGGACCCCACTTCGCCGGTGCCCACGGTGGGCGCGTCCGGCGCCATCGCGGGAGTGCTGGGCGCGTACCTGGTGCTCTACCCGCGCGTGCGCGTGAACATGCTGTTCATCATCTTCATCCTCATCCGCGTCTTCCCCATCCCCGCGTGGGCCGTGCTGGTGTGGTGGTTCGTGCTCCAGGTCATCACCGGCCTGCCGCAGTTGATGACGCTGAGGCCGGAGGTATCCGGTGGAGTCGCCGTCTGGGCGCACATCGGCGGGTTCGTGGCGGGCATGGTGCTGATCAAACTCTTCGAGAACCCCCGCTACACCTCACAGCGCACGACGTGGCGGCACCGGATGCACCCGAACCACCCCTAGGGCAAGCGGACGGACAGGCCCCCGTCGGCCCGGGATGCGGATGCGAACGAGCGCCCCGACATTGGGGGTGGGTGTTCTTCGCGCCGTGAGGAGGCGGGCATGGGGGCGGACGGAAAGAAGGAAGGGCTCTGCGTGGACGCGCCGCCGCGCAAGCGGGTGCTCATCCTGGGGGGCGGCTTCGCGGGGATGTACGCGGCGCTGCACCTGGAGCGGCAGTTGGGGAAGCGGGACGACGTGGAGGTGACGCTCGTCAGCCGCGACAACTACTTCCTCTTCACGCCCATGCTCCATGAGGTGGCGGCGAGCGACCTGACCGCGACCGCCATCGTCATTTCGCTGCGCAAGCTGCTGCCGCGCCTGACGTTCGTGGAGGGTGACGTCAGCGGGCTGGACCTGGAGACGAAGCGGGTCACGGTGGCGCACGGCGGGCTGGACGGCCACAGCCACACGCTGGAGTACGACTCCGTGGTGCTGGCCATGGGCTCGGAGACGAACTTCTTCGGCAAGCCGGGCCCGCGCGACTACACGCTGACCATGAAGACACTGGGCGACGCGATGCTCCTGCGCAACTGCCTGGTCGACCGGCTGGAGGAGGCGGACGCGGACTGCATCGCGACGGGCGCGCGCAACGCCATCGTCACCTTCGTGGTGGTGGGCGGCGGCTTCGCGGGCGTGGAGACAGCCGGCGCCATCAACGACTTCATCCACGGCGCCCTGCCCTACTATCCCAACATCCAGCACGCCAACGTGCGCGTGATGCTGGTGCACGGTGGCAAGGAGGTGCTGCCGGAGCTGGGCGAGGACCTGGGCGCGTACACGCGCAAGAAGCTCATCGAGCACGGCATCGAGGTGCGCACCGGCGTCCGGGTGAGGGACGTGACGGCGGCGGGCGTGGAGCTGCCGGACGGCACGGTGGTGCCCACCAAGACGGTGGTGTGGGCCGCGGGTGTCACGCCGCCGTCCCTGCTGTCGACGCTGCCGTGCGAGAAGGAGCGCGGGCGGCTCAAGGTGAACGAGCGCATGGAGGTGCCCGGCTTCCCGGGCGTGTGGGCGCTGGGAGACTGCGCGTCGGTGCCGGACGTCACCAACGGAGGCAAGCCCTGCCCGCCCACCGCGCAGCACGCGCTCCGCCAGGGCGTGACGGTGGCGCGCAACGTGTGCGCGGCGCTGAAGGGCAAGCCGGGGAAGCCGTTCCGCTACCGGATGCTGGGGCAACTGGCCACGATTGGCCAACGCTCGGGCGTGGCGCGCATCCTGGGGCTGAAGTTCTCCGGCACCTTCGCGTGGGTGCTCTGGCGCACCGTCTACCTGTTCAAGCTGCCGAAGCTGGAGACAAAGGTGCGCGTGGCCATGGGTTGGACGCTGGACCTGTTCTTCCGCAAGGACGTGGTGCAGCTCATCGGCCCGCGTGAGTTGGATCAGCTCACGCTGCCGGCGCTGCCGCTCAACAGCCGCCAGCAGGTGCGCCAGGTGCAGGCGCTCCAGCCGCGCTCGCAGCACTGAGTGCTGTCTGGCTCAAGCTCGACGGCGGGAAAGAAGAGCCCCGCTGCGCGAGCGCCCGCCCGGGCCGCCTTCGTGCTCGTCACCGACCCGGCCGAAGTGGACGCGCGAATCGACGTGCAGCGTCCGGCACCACCGAACGAGACCTGCCAACCCACCGCTCACGCTCCGGCGCTGAAGCCGGAAGACCCGGTGGCCAGTGCGTTCGGGTCAAGGCGCTGCGCGTCCGCCGATCTCCGGAAAGCGCTCGTAGGTCCGCTTGAGCGTGTCCAGGTGGGCGGGCTTGTCCAGGTCGAGCGGAGCATCGGTGAGCTGCACGACCCAGCCGCCCGATGCCGTGCGCCGAGCCCGTGAAAGCAGCTCGGCGTCACGGGTCGGATCCGGGAACCCGATGGCCCGCGCGGCAGCGGCAGACCAGTAGTTCAGCCACCCGAGGAACCAGGGAATCTCAGGCGCGGGGAGCTTTTCTGGCAGGTTGATCATGGGCAGCCCACGGGGTGAACACTCTGGTCCATGAGACGATCGGCGAAACTGCGGCGCGACTTCCGAACCGTAACCATACGGCGACGCATGTCCCCAGAACGAGCACGCACCCTCAGCAACGCCCTCAAGCAAAGCCGCCGCTGCCGCGAGCACGGGCTCGTCCAGTGGCAGTTCTGCATGCACTTCAGACAGGGACTGACTGCCTGGGCTGAGGAGTCCAGGTCTTCCCCTCCCGTTAACCGTCACGGGGTAACGCTCGTCCCCGTTGCACAGAAGAGGGAATCTCCCGTCCTGCGTCCTTTCCGCGAGCCACGCGTCGCGCTGCGGCAATGCGATGGGGCGCACTCCGTTGCCTACTTCCCACTCCAGGCGCAGGCCGGGAAGCGCCTTCTCCATCCCACGGACGATGGCGAGCGTGCGGCCGTCCTGGCCTACAAGCGGAGGCGCATAAACAATGAGGGAGAGGGCTTTACGCTTGGTCATCGTTTGCACCCCGTGACGACGACATCCAGTGAGAAGTCCACTTCGATAAGCGCGTCTTTGTGCTCCTGGGTGCTCACCCCAATGACGAAGTCATATCCACATGCCGCGGCAGCAGTTCGCTCCTTTTGTATTTGCTCCAACTCCCTCTCAATCTCCCGCCGCTGGATGAAGCCAGGGTACGTGTCGAATCGATGGGTCTTGATCTCCCACAGCTTGCGCACGCCCACTTGCAGCGCATCGAAGCGCACTCCGCCAACGAGCACGTCCATCCCGGGGTAACGGTTGGGTGGGAACTTGTCGGCACATTCATTATGTGGGTCGTCCTCGCCCGCGTGGGGCACCGGAACAGGTTCGCAACTGGCGCGTCCCGTCCGGTCCACGGGCACAGGCGGCACTGGTGGCTGCCAGTCCTGCCCCGCTGGCTCGGGCTTCAGCTTGGGCTTGCGTTGCGCTTCGGTTTCCCGGGATGCCACCTTCGTTCCTCGTGAGGTTCCTGCCTCTTCGGGGTAGGCGTGGCGGAGCTCATAGGCATCCATCGCTTCCTCGATGGCGACGCCGACCACCACCACACCCAGCACGATGACGGCGCCCACGGCAATCTCAGGAGCCGCCAGCACGCAGAACCCGATTCCAACGGCAGCGGCGTCAGCGGAGGCGACCGTGCATCTTCCCGTGGTGTCGTGGAACTCGATCCGGTCACGGTCGAGGGTCCGATAGCACTTCTCCACCAACACGGGCCAAGGCTGTGCAGCCTCACGGACGACGCACCGTCCACCGTCAGTCCATGTCAGCTCCGCTGCTCGCTGGAGGTTGGCGAGCCTCGGGTTACGCACCGTCAGCTCATTCCGGCTCGGCGCCGACGTGGCACAGGCCGAGAGAAAGAGCAGAAGTGCGGCGCAAGCGCGGAGACGCCTCATGGTCACGACCTTTCAATCAAGCGCAATGCTGGGGGTCCAAGGGTCGCCTGACTCCAGCCACGCTGTCAGACGAGCGGCGGCAGGTGGTGCAGCAGCCGCTCCAGGTCCGGCTGGAGCTCGTCCGGTGTGGCGGTGGCCAGCTCCTCCTGCGCGTGCGTGCCCCAGGTAACGGCATACGTCTTGAGGCCCGCGGCCTGGCCCGCGCGCAGGTCCAGCGTGGTATCGCCCACCATCCACAGGCCACCGGTGCCCAGCGCCTTCAGCGCGTGGTGGATGACGTCCGGCGCGGGCTTGTGTGGGAAGCCGTCCGTGCCCTGCACGTGGTGCAGCAGGCCGCCCAGCCCCATCGCGTCCACGAAGCGCCGCGCCATGTCGCCGCGCTTGGTGGTGGCGACGGCGAGCAGGTAGCCCCGTTCGCGCAGCGTGTGCAGGACGCGCTCTACGCCGGGGAAGGGCTTGGAGCGCCGGTGGAAGTTCAGCGGGTAGTGCTCGCGGTAGGCCACGCAGAGCGTGGTCGCGTGCTCCGGAGCGAAGCGCGTGTACATGGCCTCCAGCGGCTGGCCGATGAGCGCTCGCACCTCCGCGACGGAGGGCGCGGGCAGGCCGTGGTGCGTGAAGCCGTGGAGGAAGCTGTCGATGATGTCCGGCAGCGAATCCACCAGCGTGCCGTCCAGGTCGAAACAGATGCCGCGAGGGGTCACAGTGCTCACGCGCTGTTCCATACGCCCTTTCGCGCGGGGCGTGCACGGATTGTGCGTCGCGGCGCGGCCTGGTCCACGCCCGCCGTGCAGGCATCCCAGGCTGGCCGTCGCGCGGAGCGTGCGTCAGAGTGCCGCGCGCGATGTCCCGGGACCTTCCTGCCCGGGCGAACGAACGGTCATGGCGGGTGCGCGGATGATGCGAGGACGTCTCGGTTGGATGCTGGGGGCGCTGGTCCTGTGTGCGGGCGCGGGTTGCTCGCGGCGCGTGCCGGAGGGAACGCCCGCCGAGCAGGCGGTCGCGGACGCGCCCACGGTGTACGTGGCCAAGCGCATCCGCACGCTGGATGCCGCGAAGCCAGAAGCCCAGGCGCTCGCCGTGCGCGATGGCAAGGTGCTGGCCGTGGGCACGCGCGAGGAGGTGCTCGCCGCGGCGGGCGCCACCGCGCGCGTGGTGGAGCTGGGTGACGCGACGGTGGTCCCGGGCCTCACGGATTCGCACGGACACCTGGCGGGGCTGGGACAGGCGCTCGCGGGCGTGCGGCTGGAGGGCACCGCGTCGCTGGCGGAGGTGCGCCAACGGCTGGAGAAGGCCCCGGCCACCGCGTACCAGGGTGACTGGCTGGTGGGTCAGGGCTGGGACCAGAACGACTGGGACACGCCACGCTTCCCCACCCTCGTCGACATGGGCGAGCACCTGAAGGACACGCCCGTGGTGCTGTGGCGCATCGACGGGCACGCGCTGTGGCTCAACGGCGCGGCGCTCAAGCGCGCGAACATCACCCGCGACACGAAGGATCCGCAGGGCGGCAGCATCCTGCGGCTGCCAGAGGGCGACCCCAGCGGCGTGCTCATCGACAACGCCATGGACCTGGCGCTGAAGGCGCTGCCCCTTCCCACGAAGGAACAGCACGAGGCACGCATGAAGGCCGCGCTGGAGCACTGCGCGCGTGTGGGCCTCACCGGCGTGCACGACGCGGGCATGGACCTGCGCACGTTCCGCCTGTTCCAGGCCTGGGACCAGGCGGGCACCCTGCCCCTGCGCGTCTACGCCATGGCGGATGGCCAGACGGATGACCGCGTGCAGTACCTGAAGGACGGCCCCTTCCAGGGCAAGCTCCTGACGATGCGCGCGGTGAAGCTCACCCTGGACGGCGCGCTGGGCAGCCGGGGCGCGGCGCTGGGCGCGGCCTACAGCGACGAGCCCGGCCACCGCGGCCTGCTGCTGCTGTCCCCGGAGGAGTACGCGTCACGCGTGCACGCCTTCGTGGGCCGAGGCTTCCAGGTGGCGACGCATGCGATTGGCGACCGCGCCAACACGCTGCTCCTGGACACGCTGTCGCGCGAGCTGGCTGCCACGGGGACGAAGGCCGCGCGTCCGCGCGTGGAGCACGCGCAGATCATGACGGCCGAGGACATCACCCGGCTGGGCGCGGACGGCTTCGTGGCGAGCGTGCAGCCCACGCACGCCACCAGCGACATGCCGTGGGCGGAGAAGCGCGTGGGCCCGGAGCGCATCCAGAACGCCTACGCGTGGCAGAAGCTGAAGGCCGCGGGCGCCGTGCTGGCGCTGGGCAGCGACTTCCCGGTGGAGCGGCCGGACGTGCTCGCGGGGCTGTACGCGGCGCGCACGCGGCAGGACCCGAGCGGCCAGCCCCCGGGCGGGTGGCACCCGGACCAGCGCCTGAGCGGTGAAGAGGCGCTGGAGGGCTTCACGGTGGGCGCGGCCTACGCGTCCTTCGCGGAGGGCCAGCGTGGCCGGCTGAAGCCGGGCATGGACGCGGACTTCGTGGCGCTGTCGGTGGACCCCGTGGACGCGCCCCCGGCGGACCTGCTCACCGGGCAGGTCCGGCTGACGGTGGTCGCGGGCCGCGAGGTGTTCCGCGCGGACGCGAAGTAGCTACAGGTCCGCCTCGTAGGAGAGCGACTCGATGCGCTGGTTCACCTCCGCCTGCAGGCGGGTGCGCTCCACCTCGAGTCGCTCCAGCTCGCGGCCGATGCTCTCCAGCCGGTCCTCCTGCGCGTTGAGCTTGGTGACGAAGCGCTCCACCAGCTCGCGCTGGGACGCGCCGCTCTTGAGCGAGTCGATGTTGGAGCGGATCCGCTCCTGGTCCTTGAAGAGCTGGGTGCGCTCCTCGTTGAGGCGCTGGATGTCGCGGGCGACGGCCGACTGCTTCTCGCGCATGGCCACCACGTCGCGCAGGGCCTGGGCGACGCGCGGGTCGATGTAGCGCGAGTCGAGGAAGAACGTGACCTCCTCCAGTCCCAGGTTGCCGAGGTAGTACTGGCGGTGGCCCTTGGTGCGCTCGGTGATGACGAGCGTGTCAGAGGTGCTCGGGGCCAGCTCGCGCTTGAAGCGCCAGAAGCCGTCCGTGGTCTCCGCGGGGGTGGCCGTGTCCTTCAACTCCCAGCCGGTGCGCGGGTGCTCCACGAAGAGCACCTGGGGGCGCTTCGCCTTGTTGCGCGCGAGGACCTTGGTGCGGCGCTGGTGGAAGAACTCCACCACCAGGGTGCCCCGGTTGAGCCGCGCGCGGAACACCGGGCCGTCCTCCTGCTCCTCCTCCACGGACATGGCGCAGGACAGCTCCACGGCGTAGGGGACGAAGCGCACGTCGTCGGGCTTGAGGGTGTTGAGCATCGCCTCGCCCACGTAGGTCTCTTCCTCGGTGATGGTGACGGGGCCGCCCTCCAGCGTGAGGCCGGTGGTGTTCTTGAACTCGATGCAGGACATCGGGTTCTTCTCACGCGTGGAGCGGTTGTAGAGCAGCACGCGGCGGCCCTCGAAGGGGCGGTGCACGATGGGGACGAGCGCGCTCTGGTTGCGGTGCACGGTGACGGGGCGGTCCACGCCGTACTCGAAGAGGTCGCCCACCTCCTTGGTCAGAGTCGTCACCGCGGTGCTCTGCTCCAGCGCCTCGCGCATGCCGCCGCGTCCGCTGCCGCCAATCATCGGGCCGCCCTTGGCGCGCATCCTGCGGGGGGCCGGCGGGGGCGCGGCCATGGCGGGCATGACGGTGGACGCCATGTCCGCGGAGCCGAAGGAGCCGTCGTCCGCGGACTCCATCATGGGCTCGGCGGGGGCGCTCTCGTAGGCCTCTTGGGGGATGACGGGCGCGACGCCGGTCTCCGAGCGCACCTCCACGACGGGGCGGCGCATGTAGCGGGGGTTGTAGAGGTCGTGGACGAAGGACACGGGCAGGCCGGCGATGAGGGACAGCTCCACGTCCACCCAGTCCTCGTCACCGGTGTTGTCCACCATGGCCCAGCCCTGGAGGAGGGGCGGTTGTCCCTCGTCCAGGAGGATGCGGTAGCTGGTCTTCCACACGGGGGACTCCAGCACGTAGCTGACGAACAGCTCGCGCGAGCCCTCTCCGGCGGTGAGGATGGACAGCCGCTTGGAGTCCTTCTTGTACGAGGACATGACGGTGGCCAGGTAGAACTCCAGGTCCTTGCGCACGGCCTCGTCGAGGAACTCCAGCTCGCCCAGCTCCAGCACGTCGAAGGTGCGCAGCGACGCGCCGACGAGCAGCGTGAGGAAGGGGCGCACGACGCTGGTCTCCCCCTGGACGACGGGCAGCGACTCCAGACCGACGATGGCGCCCTCCACCTGCGCGCCGCCGACGCGGGCACGGACGCGGGCGCCCTTCACCTGGCCGAGCAGCGCGGTGAGGCTGCCGTGTTCGGGGATGCGGATGGTGGCTTCGGAGAGGAGCTGCTCCAGGGGCTTGGTGGAGTCGTAGCTCACGGCGGACACGGAGCCACCGTTCAGGTCCAGCACGGTCATGGACTTGAGCACGTCGTTCATGTCGCGCGCCTTGAAGTCCAGGTGCGCGGTCTCGCTGCCGGTCACCTTCCCCCGGCGCTCGAAGTAGCCGACGCCGTGCTTGTAGAGGACGACACGGCGGATGGACAGAGGCGAAGGCATGCGTGGGGCTCCGGGTGCGGTGTGACGGCGGACCATGGTCTAGCAGCGCAAGGGGATGGGGTTCCACTCCGGGTGGGGGTGGTGACCTGGCATGCTCCACGGAGTGTCATTCCGGGGGATGCATGCGCGGACTGTGCTGGCTGCTCATTGGGCTGCTCTGGAGCTGTGCGTCGACGTCATCCGCTCCGGCGTTCTCGCCGGAGGCCTTGTGGGCGGAGGCGGAGACTGGAAGTGAATGCGCGGATGGGGACGAGGACCAGTGCCTCGCGCCCTGGTGCGTGGATGGGACCTGCGCGCTGTTCCGGTGCGAGGACCTGGAGCCGGGTCGCGTGGTGCGCACGCGGAGCGCACTCGCGCCGCCGGTGTTCGTGGCACCCGGGAGTGGGCCACAGCGGACGTGGGGCAGTGCGCAGGGCCTTCCGGGCGATGCGATGCCCGTCATGGTGTTCCACTGGTATCCGCGTGAACAGCTGCCCAGCGAGGTGAAGCGGCAGAAGGCAATGGAGGAGTGGGCGAAACGGCCCAAGGAGCGGCACCACATCTTCCCGCAGGCGTTCAAGAACCACTTCGATGCCAAGCTGATCGACATCCATCAGTACGTCATCGCCATCGATGCGGACTTGCATAGGCGCATCCACCGTGGAGCAGGCGGCGGTCCCTGGAACCAGGACTGGCAAATCTTCATTGACGACCAGGGACAAAGGGGAAGCCGAGAGCAGCACTTCGACTACGCCTCCCTGATGATTCAGAAGTACGGTCTCTTTGGTTTGACCATGACCTATTGGCAGCAGGTGGACCTCGCGCCCATCCCGGTAGGGGACTGACAGATGCGCTACTTCGAAGTGTCCACACCGAGGGACCTCGACTCCTTCCATTGGAGTGGGTCCTACCGCGCCGAGCGCCAATGGTTCCTGCCAAGCGTCCTCTGCCAACGCTGTGAGACCTGGGGAGTCATGACGGCATACCCGTCAGTGGACCTGTCCACCCTGCCCGAAAAGGATGAACTGAAGAGCATCTGGCCGCAGACGCGTGCGGAGTATGAGCGACGCAAGGCCCTGGTCCTCCCCTTCGTTCCCCCGGAGATTCAGCTTGAGCCGGGATGCAGGTTGGGACCGCTCGTGGGAACGGCGATGGGCCGGTTCGGCCCCGTCACCGCGATGCCTTCGTGGCAGGTCCTCGTGCGTGAGGACACGCTCGCAGCGCTTCAAGAGGCAGGGCTGGAAGGCATCATCCCGGTCCGGGCGGAGCTGCGGAACCGCCGCACGAAGGAGCTGCCGCAATACGAACTGGAAGCGCGTCCCCTGGTGAAGCTGCATCCTGCGTGCATCCAGGACCGCGACCGGGTGCCCACCTGCGCTGACTGCGGGAGCCACGGATTCCGACTCCCACCGGAGCGCTGGCTGCTGGGTGAATCCATTCCCGCAGGCCTCGACCTCTTCGGCGTGGAGGACACCACCCGCATCGTCGTCTCCGAGCGCTTCGTCGACACCGTGAACCGGCTGGGCCCCAGTGACGTGGTCTACCGGGAGATCTCCGTGGAGTAGCGCCATTGCTGTCAGGCCCCTGGCGCCGGAAGCCGGTCCGTGCGTCAATGGCAGACAGGGGGTTCCGCCAGATGCAACGACAGTCTTTTCGCCAGGGATTCATCGCGTGGGCCATGGGGGCCCTGGTCCTGCTCATGGGCTGCGGGACATCCAGGCCGCGGGGCGTCAGTACCGTGACGGAGGCTCCTCCGGGGAGCACCTCGGGCCAAGCGCCCACGTCCTGGCAGGACGCGCGCGTGGGCGACCGCGTGGAATATGCCTTCCACGCGGACCGGGTCGGTTCGCGCCGGGGGACCAGCGCTTCGGCGGGCCAGCTCTTCGTGGAGGTCATCGCTGTCCGGTCCCCCTGGGTCTGGCTCTTCATCCGGGTGACCCGGAATGACCGCCAACCCCATCCGCATCCGTTCCTGAGCCACGGCTTCGTGCTGCCCATGCGCATGGGGCAGGCTCCGGCGAATCCCCCCGACCCCATCGAAAGCGGTAGCACCAGCACCACCCGCCTCTGGGCCTTCGCTGCCGGTCAGCACTGGAGCGTCCAACGGATTGCCCGCGACGACTCTCCGGGGGACGGCCCCACGCAGCACCGGCTCTACGCCACGACTCCCGGGCCGCTCTATCTCACCAACGGGTTGCTCGAGGTCTCCTTCTCCTCGATGGGTTACAGCATGTCCGCAGGCCATCAACTCGCGCTCGTGTCGTTCCAGCGAGGCTCGGGCACGGTCCAGGGAACCCCTCCTGTCATGGGCAACCCCTGGGGCCCGGGCACCTGGTACGAGACACTGGAGCGCGCCAGTTGGGGTGACGTCAGGAAGCGTGTCTGTCTTGGCGCGGAACAGGGCTACCTGCTGCGCAAGGTCTGGGAAAAACCGCAGGACGAAGTCCGGTGTGATGACTTCCAGGGCGCGGAGGTCGTTGCGCTGGAGGATGCGTTGATCAGCCTCGTCAACAAGTCCGTCTACATTCCCACCTGGCCGCCTCGTGACTACGGAGCCCCCCTCCCCAGGAAGGTGCGGGTCCAACTGGGACAAGCGTCCGTGGTGGCATACCTCGAAGAAGCCCCTGCTCATCAAAACGGTGGCGCCTCCTGGATGCGGTCCAGGAGCTATCCCACGGACCTGTGGAGTCCCGTGCTCCAGGGGCTTCCCATGGAGGTGCGCTTCGACCGGCTCTCGGAAGGGGTGTACCGACAGTCCGAAGGAGGAGCGCGCGAATACCGTTCCGACAGTCGGCTCATCCGCTGGGGCACATGGCTGGAGGAATCCCAGGTCAAGGCCCCGGAAGGTCGCTGACGGTGAACTCACCCACTGCCCACACCTCGACCAGCTTGTTGGTGAGATCCAGTTGCTGCTGGAGCACGTGGTCCACGACAGGCTCCAGTTGCCTCCATTGCTCCTCGGAACTGAGCCCGGCCACGCGGAAGGCGATGATGCCCGCGTGGAGTTCGCAATCCCGCGCGAGCACGATGAAGTCTCCCACGTTCGTGGTGACGACCACCTCGCTGCGCTCGAATGCCAGACGCCAGAGTTCGGGGTCCGTCAGGCCGGCCTTTCCCAGGTGGACGATATGCGCGGCTTCCAAGCCCTTGGCATGGAGACGCACCGCGAGCCTGGGAGAGAGGTTTTCATCGACCAGCAACTTCATCGAAAAGGCAGACTAGGCGCCCTCTCGACGAGACACGAGTGCTTTGCGCGGGCGCCCCTGCGGGCGGGGAAGTTGCGCGAAGAGCACCGCGAAGGCGAGGTCTTCGTCATCCAGCCGGGGGAAGTCCTCCCTGACCTCGGTTCGCGGCACGCCCTTCAACAGCAGGTCTCCCACGTGCCGGACCGCGATGCGCGTGCCCTTGAAGACAGGCTCGCCGCCCAGGATGTCCGGACGTGACTCGATGCGCCGCTTGCCGTGGATGAACAGGCGCACCTGTTTCACCGATTCAGCGAATGGCTGCCGGGCGTCAAAGCTCGCCTGGACGGAGGTGAACTCCCAGCCCGTGTCGGTCTTGCGCCACGGCGACGCATGCGACTCGCGGTCGTCATGCACGCGGGCAATCGCTTCATGGAGCTCTCGGCGCACACTCGGGCTCAGCGTCAGCGCTGTCTCCAAGTGCCGCACCAGGCGGAAGTAGAAGACGTCCCGAGGCCCGAAGCAGTGCCTGGAACGGCCTTTCGCACGGCCGGGCAGGATGCCCTCCTCCAGTTCCTGCCAGATGCGCCGGCTCGGAACCTCCGCGAGCGCCGCGAGTTCCTCGACGCTCAACCTGCGCCAGGGACGCAGTTCTAGATGCGTGCCAGAAATCATCACCATCTCCTGGTGATAATATCGGCGCAGCGTCTGACAGTGTCAATCCAGCCCGGCCATCCGAAGGGACCGGGCCGTCGGGCGTTCGGTCCTAGGGATGACTTGCTGGGGCGGACCCGACACGGCCGGTCCTGTCGAGAAGGACACGCTCCTCCCACACGCAACCCCACCGCCCGCGCGGCTCCACACGGCGCACCGTGTATCTAGCGACCGCATGCGACGCCCCCTCTTCCGCGCTCCCTTCCTGCTGTGCTCCGCGCTCCTGCTGACCACGGGCTGCGAGAGCATGAAGCCCCGTGCCGTCTCCCCTTCCGACGGCACCACCGCCACCGAACAGCCCGACGCCTCCGCTCCGACCGAGGCCTCCATACTGGACGCCGGAGTTCCCAACACGGACACCACGCCGTCGCCGTGGCAGCGTGCCCGCGTGGGCGACCGCGTGGAGTACGCCTTCTCCGCCCACCGAGGCCGCCCGGGCGCGGACACCGGCGTGGGCGTGGCCGGCCATGTCACGCTGGAGGTCATCGCCGTCCAGGCGCCGTGGGCGTGGCTCACCGTCACCTTCACGGATGATCAGGGCAAGCCCCTGGCCCACCCGCGCCTCTCCCAGTCCCGCGTGCTGCCCATGCGCATGGAGGAGACACAGCCCTGGAAGGAAGAGCACCGCGGCCAGCGCTCCGCCGAACAGACCACCGCCGCCGGACGCACCTGGGATGCCCGCCGCTTCCTGGACGACCGCCGCCCCAGCGATGGCCCCCTCCAGAACCGCCTCTACGCCAATGAGCCCGGCCCGCTGTACCTCACCCATGGCCTGCTCGACGCCAGCACCACGCTCTCCGGCTTCGGCGCCAGCGGCAGCCAGCAGCTCACGCTCGTGTCCTTCCGCCAGGGCTCCGACGCCGCGGGCAACGTGCCCGTGCTCGACCGGCCCTGGGGCCCGGGCACCTGGTACGACGTGCGCCAGGACCTCTCCGGCACGTCCTCCGTGCGCCGCGTCTGCCTGGGCGCCGAGCGCGGCTTCGTCCTTCGCAAGGAGCTGACCGGCCCCACCGGCGACGCCCCCTGCGCCGACTTCCGCGACGCGGAAGCCAATCCCCTGGAAGAGGCCCTGCTCAACGCCGTCAGCGAGGCCATCAGCCAGCCGCAGCAGTGGCCTCCCGTCGCCGCCGGCACCGCGCCGCCGCGCCGCGAGACCTTCACCGTCGCCCAGCACCCCATCCCCGCCTTCGTCGTCGAAGCGCCCGCGGGCGAAGGCGCCGAGCGCCGCGTGCAGGTCACCACCTACGCCGCCGACCCCTGGGGCGCCGCGCTCAACGGACTCGCGGACGAGGCCCGCTTCACCCCGCTCGCCGACGCCGTCTACCGCGCCCCGCCGAAGGGCAAGCGCGTGCCCGAGGACGGCACCGCGCTCGCCGGCTGGGGCAAGTGGATCACCGACGGCGGCAGGTAGCGCGCGTCAGTCACACGTGCGGCGCTCCGGCTTGTCCGCGCGGCACTGCGCCACGGACGGGAGCGCCTCGCGCGCCTCGTCCGCCACCTCCACCAGCTGGCGCGCGCACTCCTTCGCCGCCAGCGTGCCCTGGATGTCGAACAGGGACAGCACCTCCTTGCAGCGCTTCTGCATGGACTCCACGCCCGCCACGAAGAGCGGCTGCATCACCTCCGGCGTGAACGAGTAGCCGCTCGCCGTCGCCAACCCCGACTCCGGCTTGAACATCCACGTGCTGCGCCAGCTGCTCGCCACCTGGTCGAAGCGCGCCGAGCCCATCCACACCGCCTGCCCCGCCCCCGGCCCCACCATCCGCGGCTGGAAACCCGTGCCCTTGCGGCGGCAGAAGTCCTCCGTCGCGCCGCGCAGCGTGCAGACGTTGTACTCGCCCAGCCGGCGCGTCACCGCGAGCAACTCCGCCTGCTGAACCTCGGCCACGCGCGGCTGCGCCACGAACAAATCAATGGTGCGCAACAGCACGCTCACCGCGTTCTTCGGATCCATCGCCGGTGACGGGTTCATCCCTCCCGTCGAAATCACCAGCACGCGCTCCGCCCCACGCTCCACCGCCTGGAGCAGTGGAAGCCCGGAGCGCACCCCGCCGTCGTAGTACGTCCCCGTGCGGTCACCCGCCGCCGACGGCAGCTTGCCCGCCGGGTTCGACAGCACCGGCTCCGCGATGGACGCCACGATGGCGTGAATCATCCCGCCCTTGCGCAGATGGTCCGACGCGCCCGGCTTGAAGTCCGCCGGGTCCTGGTCGCTCACGCTGAACACGTCGCCCGTCTGGAAATCCACCGACACCGACACCAGCTCCGTGCCGTTGTGCAACATCTCCGGCTGGATGAATTGATCCAGCTTCGTATAGATGCCGTCGAACTTCACCAGGCCCCGCGTGTCCTCCGCCAGCTTCCACAGCCACGTGGAGTTCACGCAGTACAGGTCCGACTCCACCGTGCACGTGTAGTTGCCCAGCAAGAGCCGCCGCGCGTTCGCCTCCTGGCCCGGAGTGTGGAACAGGTCCACCAGCGTGCTGATGAGCGCGCCCGTGCTCGTCCCCGCCGCCAGGTCGATTCGCGCGTCTCCGCACCCCTCCGGCGCGGGCTTGCCCCGGCACTGCTCCAGGATGCCCAGCAGCCGCCACATGGCCCCCGCGCTGAACGCCCCGTTGGCCCCGCCGCCGCTCAGCACCACCGCGTTGCTGGGCCGCTGCAGGTCGCGGCGCCACGAGCGCGCCCGCACGTACGCCGCCGCGGACGCAGCGCCCCGCTGGATGCCCTGCGCGAGCACCTCGCGCGTCAGCGGCACCTCCAGCGACTGCTGCAGCGCCGCGAGCGACGGACCAATCCCCATCGCGTTCGCGAGGAAGCGCTCCGCGTCCACCTCCTCCGCCGCCGCTGCTTCCACGGGGAGGGACTGCGCGGGCATCGGCACGCCCCACGCCGACGCCTTCACGGTCCGGTCGACGTAGCCCGTGCGCGCGTCGTTCTCATAGCAGGACGCGGAGTCGTTGCCCGCGTGCTGGACCAGGCACGCCGACATGTCCAGCACGGCCTCCGGAGACGCGCCCAGCGCCTCCATCCACGCGCCCACGCGCGCCGGATCCACATAGGAGTCCGTCAACTGTGCGCGCGTCAGCCCCGCCACGCGCTCCACCGCCGGCACCCGGACCGGCACGTCCTTCGGATTCGACGAGTCCGGGGTGTTGAGCGTGTCCAGCAGGACGTCCGTGCGCAGGAAGCTGCAACCGCTCGCCGTGGCGGCGAGGAACATCAGCAGGGGCGTGAGGTGACGGCGCATGGAAGACGCCTCCTTGACGAGGGAGTGGACGGACCGTCTTCCTCCTTAGCTGAAGCCCCCGACGCCCGGCCATCACCCGAAACGTCTGGCATCCGCAATCTCGCAAAGCACTGCTCGCGACGCGTCGCGGTGCGGTTAGCATGCGCCTCCCGTTCCGGAGGGTATCCCCTACATGGTTGAGTATGACCCGCATCGCTGGTGGAGCTACTTCCACTACCTGCGCGGTTCGATGGTGAAGGAGATCGTCGGCCGAGTGTTGCTGTGCGTTGTCTGGGCCGCGGCCGTGGTGGGCTTCTCGAAGCACGTGCGCGACGTGGGCGTGCCCCCGACAGTGCACACGCTGGCGGGCATCTCGCTGAGCCTCCTGCTCGTGTTCCGAACCAACGCTTCCTATGACCGCTTCTGGGAGGGCCGGAAGCTCTGGGGCGGCATCGTCAACGAGACGCGCAACCTGGTCCGCGCGTCAGAGCCCTTCCTGGGCCGCACGGAGCTGTTCGTCACGCTGGTGCGCTGGACGGCCATGTTCCCCTTCGCCACCGCCGCGTGGCTGCGCGGCCAGCAGCGGCACCTGGGCCCACACACGGACACCCTGCCCTCCGGGGAGGTGGCGGACGCGCTCAAGGCCCAGCACGTGCCCCTCAACGTGGCCCGCCGGATGACCGCCGTGCTGGACGAGGGCCGCCGCCAGGGGCTCTATCCCGAGTACGTCCAGATGCAGCTGGACCAGAACGTCCACCAGCTCATCGACTACCTGGGGGGTTGTGAGCGCATCCACCGTACGCCCATGCCCTTCGCGTACATGGTGCACGTGCGCCGCGCGCTCATCCTCTACTGCTTCACCCTGCCCTTCGCGCTGGTGGACACCTTTGGCTGGGTGACAGTCCTGGCCACGTTCCTCGTCGCGTATGTCTTCTTTGGTATCGAAGAGATTGGCGTCGAGATTGAAGACCCCTTCGGCACGGACGACAACGACCTGCCGCTCGACACCATCTGTCAGAGCATCCAGAACAACCTGCTGGCGCTCCTGCCCACCTCCACCGCGAGCACCCATGCAGACTCCGCCACCTGAGCCCGCGAGCTCCGTCCTCTTCCAGCGCAAATGGAAGGCAGAGCTGCGCGCCAGCGGCGCGATGACGCCTCGGGTGCCGGTGCAGTTCGTCGCCGAGCAAGGCCGGCCACACGCTCAAGAGCCTGGCCAAAGGGCTGCCCATCTTCGAGGCGCGCTTCGACGGCGCGCGTCGTGGAGGCAGGCAAGGTCTAGCCCTGCCTCCGCCAGCCGTGAAGGACTACTCCGCGACGGAGACCTTCACCTCGATGTTGCCGCGCGTGGCGTTGGAGTACGGGCACACCTGGTGGGCCGCCTCCATCAGCTGCTGCGCCTCCTCGCGGGGGACGCCCGGGAGGATGCCCGTGAGCTCCACCGCCAGGCCGAAACCGCCCTCCGGCGTCTTGCCGATGGTGACGGTGGCCTTCACGCCGGCCTTCTCATCCAGCTTCTTGCCGGCCTTGCCCGCGACCAGGCGCAGCGCGCTCTCGAAGCAGGAGGAGAAGCCCGCGGCGAAGAGCTGCTCGGGGTTGGTGGCCGTCTCCTTGCCGGAGCCGCCCAGTTGCTTCGGCATGGCCAGTTCCAGGCCGTCCAGCGGGCTGTTCTCCAGGAGCAGCTTGCCGTTGCGGCCGCCGTGCGTGATGGCGGTGGTGGAGTAGAGCGGCGAGATCTGGACCGGGGCCATGGTGTTGCTCCTTCGTGACGTCGTGGTTGGAAACCGCGTGTGTCTCAAGCGCTGCGTGAGGAAACCTTTTCGAACAGCCGCTGGATGTCCCGGCGCAGCCGCGACAGCTCCTCCAGCGTCAAACCGGTGCGGCAGACGATGGCCTCCGGGATGGACGCGGCCTTGCGGCGCAGGGCCTTTCCCTGCGCGGTGAGCGACACCGTCACCGACCGCGCGTCCTCCGTGGAACGCTCGCGGCGCACGAAGCCCTGCGTCTCCAGCCGCTTGAGCAGCGGCGTGAGCGTCCCCGAGTCCAGGTACAGCTTCTCCCCCAGCTCCTTCACCGTCACCCCGTCCGTCTCCCAGAGCACCAGCATCACCAGGTACTGCGGATAGGTGAGCCCCAGCTTCGCCAGCAGCGGCGTGTAGGCCTGCACCATCGCGCGCGACGCCGCGTAGAGCGGGAAGCACAGCTGCAGGTCCAGCCGGAGGAAGTCGTCCGTCGACATGGGGAATATGTAGTGCACAATTTAATTGCGCGCAACTGAATTGGAGGCGCGCTGGGAAGGTGGGCAGGGGTGTGGTACAGCCGCCACCCCCGGAGTGCCCGGGAACTGTCGAGGACGAGTGATGCTCAGGACGGTCACCGCCACGCGCTACGTGACGCCCTTGCGCGAAGGGGGCTCGCTGCCCGCCATCGTGGAGGCGAACGACGCGGGGCTCTATGTCGTGAAGTTCCGTGGGGCGGGCCAGGGGGCCAAGGCGCTCATCGCGGAGCTGTTGGCGGGAGAGATTGCTCGCGTGCTGGGCCTGCGGGTGCCGGAGCTGGTGTTCGTGGAGCTGGACGTGTCACTGGGGCGCAACGAGCCGGACAGTGAAATCCGCGAGCTGCTCAAGTCGAGCGCGGGGTTGAACCTGGCGCTGGACTACCTGCCGCGCTCGGTGACGTTCGACCCGCTGGCGGTGCCGGTACCGGAGGCGCAGGTGGCGTCCGCCATCGTGGCCTTCGACGCGTTCGTGACGAACGTGGACCGCACGCCGAAGAACCCCAACCTCCTGGTGTGGCACCGCAACCTCTGGCTCATCGACCACGGGGCGGCGATGTACTTCCACCACTCGTGGGACGGATGGGAGGAGCGCAGCCAGACGCGGTTCGCGCCCATCAAGGACCACGTGCTGCTGCCGTGGGCGCACGGGCTGGCGGAGGCCGGGGACCTGCTCCAGGCGCGGGTGACGCGGGAGGTGGTGGAGCGCATCGTGGGGTCCATTCCGGAGGCGTGGCTGGGCCAGGAGCCCGCGTTCGCGTCCACGTCGGAGCACCGCGCGGCGTACGTAACGTGGCTGATGCGCAGGCTGGAAGCGGCGCCGGGGTTCATCGAGGAGGCGACGCGTGCCCACGCCCAGCTCGTTTGATTACGCCATCATCCGGCTGGTGCCTCGCGTGGAGCGCGAGGAGTTCATCAACGTGGGCGTCGTCCTCTTCTGCGTGCAGCACCGCTTCCTGGGCGCGCGCGTGGAGCTGGACGTGGCGCGGCTGAAGGCGCTGTCACCGGACGCGGACGTGGAGCTGCTCGCGGGCCACCTGGAGAGCTTCCGTCGCGTGTGCGTGGGCGGGAAGGACGCGGGGCCCATTGGACGGCTGCCGCAGAAGGAGCGCTGGCACTGGCTGGTGGCGCCGCGGAGCACGATGCTCCAGACGGGACCGGTGCACGCGGGCCTGTGTGACGACCCGGACCGCGCGCTGGAGCACCTGCTGGACACGATGGTGCGGGTGAAGCCCGCCTCGTGAGCAGGCAGGCGGACGGGCCCTGCGTCCGCTTGTGAGCACATCGCGGATGGCGCCTGCACATCCCATCGTGAAGAGAGTGGGGAGCCCTGGACGTTCGTCCCGGGGCTTCCCATTTTTCGCCGCGAGGCATGGGGAGGTGGCGTCCGTACATGGAGCCGTCAGCGCTGCGCATCGTCACGTACAACGTCCGCTACTTCGGCCACATGCTGAGGGGGCTCGCGAGCACCCTGGGCCCCAAGCGCCGGGTGGCGGCCGCCCTGGCCACCCTGGACCCGCTGCCGGACGTCGTCTGCCTCCAGGAGGTGGAGACCTCCTCGCTGCGCAGCAACATCGTCCACCGGCCCACCCGCCCGGGTGAGACGCAGCTGGAAGCCTTCATGGAGCGCGTGGAGGAGACGTTCGCCCTCCAGGGGAGGGAGATGCCCTACGAGGCGTTCTACTTCCGCGCGCACCACTACAAGGTGGGTGAGCTGTCGCTGTACACGACGGGGCTGGCGATGCTCGTCAACACGCGCACGCTCCAGGTGGACCGGCACAACGTGGAGGCGCCGGAGCACATCACGCACCACCACGTGCAGGGCCTGAAGGAGCGCAAGCAGAGCCGCATCTGCGCGCACATGCGCGTCTTGCGCCGCTCGGATCAGCGCGCGTTCCACATCTTCAACACGCACCTGAGCCTGCCCACGCCGTTCGCCCGCGAGTTCTGGGCCACGCGCGACAAGATGGGCTGCGGCGTCAACCAGCTCCACGAGGCGAAGAAGCTCACGGGCTTCATCGGGCTGCACGCGAAGGAGGAGCCGTTCGTGGTGTGCGGGGACTTCAACTCGCCGCCGTCGTCGCCGGTGTTCCGCTATCTCACGGGGGATGCGCACCTGACGTGCGCGCAGGCGTCGGTGGGGCAGATCAACCCGACCCTGTCCCGCGCCTTCCCCACCGCGGGCTTCATGCACATGCGCATGCACCTGGACCACCTGTTCTCCGGTGGCGGCGTGAGCTGGCTGGACACGGCGGAGACGCGGCCCTTCGGAGACCTGACCAGCCGCTTCCACGGCCTGTCAGACCACGTGCCGCTCATCGCGCGCTTCCGGCTGGATGCTCCGGCTCCCGCGCTGGTGACCTGAGAAGCGGGCCGCCGCGTCCCCGCCGGGTGCTCCCCGCGCGCGCCTCGCGTGGGCAGCGTGTCCATTCGGAGGCTCGCGACGATGATTCGACTCCAGCGTGTTTACGACGAGCACGGCCCGGACCCTCGGGCGGAGACCCGCTTCCTGGTGGACCGGCTGTGGCCACGGGGGCGCAAGAAGGCGGACCTTCACCTGGACGGCTGGCCCCGCGAGGTGGGACCCAGCACGGAGCTGCGGCGGTGGTTCGCCCACGACGTGGCGCGCTGGGACGAGTTCCGGCGCCGGTACACCCGCGAGTTGGATGCGCACCACGACGCGTGGGAGCCGCTGCTCGAGGCCGCGCGCCAGGGCCGCGTCACCCTGCTCTACGGTGCTCGCGACACCGAGCACAACAACGCCGTGGTGCTGAAGGACTACCTGGAGGCCCGACTGAAGCGCGCCTCGCGAACGAAGCCGCGCCGCACGGTGCACTAACCCGCGTCGCGCTCCAGCGCCTCCCACGCGTCCAGGATTTCGCGCGTCTTGCGCTCGGCGAGCGCGTGGAACTCCGGCGCCAGGTGGGCCACCTTGTCCGGGTGGTATTGCGCAATGAGCGTGCGGAACGCCTTGCGCGCCTCGTCCCTGGGGGTGCCCCGCTCGATGCCCAGCACCGTCCAGGGGTCCTTCGTCTCGGGCTCGGGCGCGACGGCACGGCTGCCGCGCGGGGGCGTGGGTTCGCCGGATTGCCACTCGCGGGCCCTGCCGGAACCCGGGCGGGCGCCAGTGCTTCCCCGCGAGGACTCATCGTCGCGGGGCTCGGAGGAGGCGTAGCGCGGCGGAGCCCTGGGCGCGGGCTCCGGGCGGCGGTGGCCGGGGCGCTTCTCCGGGTCGGGCGCGGGGATGCTGTGAGACAGGCGGCTCAGGGCCTCCTGGAGGAACCACAGGTCTTCAGCGGGACTGGCGTGCTTGCGCACCACCGCGCGCGGCTTGCCCCCCTCCAGCAGCACGTAGCCCGTGGCCGCCGCGTAGGCGCGCTTCTTGTCCTCCGGGTAGAGCCGGTCGCCCAGGTCCCCCAGCGGATCCCTCCACATGCCTTCCGTGGTGCCTTCGTCCGCCACGATGACCTGAGACAGCACGTGCCCGAACAGATCCTCCAGCGCCGCGAAGGGCTCGCGAGCCTGCGGGGGACGCGTCATCACCGCGCCGTGGCGCACCCCTGCCACGAGCAGCAGCCCCTGCGCCGCGTCCACGAACGAGAAGAGCTTCTCTCGTACCTGCTTGTCGGAAAAGTAGAGAACGGCCTGCACGGTCCCCAGGAGCCTACCTGCTTGCGGCCGTTCTTTGGACAGGGTCGCGTGCCCGGGCGACAACATGGAAACAGTGCTTCTGATGGCTGTCGGCATGCCCCTGCCGCCATGTGCCTTGGAGGAAATCTCTTGAGCACCGTTCCCACCAACTACGCGGAACTGACCCGACGCGCTGTGGCCTCCTATTGGAGCACCTTGCAAGAGCAAGGGACACGGCAACGTGACGGCGATGCGGACCGAGGCAAACGGTCCGCGGTCACGGGTGGCAAGCAGATGAACGGGTTCTGCCACCTTATCAGTGAACTCCTGCGCGCCAACGGATTCACCGACGAGCACATCCACATCGAGCAGAAGCTGGAACTCCCTGGCTATTTCCGGCCCACCAAGCGATGGGACATGGTCGTGGTCTTCGAAGGGAAGCTCGTCGCTGCATTGGAGTTCAAGTCCATGGCGGGTTCCTTCGGGAACAACTTCAACAACCGGGCCGAGGAGGCCATCGGAACCGGTGCCGACATGCGACTCGCGCTCAAGAAGGGCGCTATGGGGAAAGGCGCAAAGCCCTGGATCGGGTGGTTGATGCTGCTGGAAGACAGCGTGGAATCCACCCGTACCGCCTCGGTCAAAGAACCGCACTTTCCTGTCCTGCGGGACTTCCAACAGCAGTCCATCGCAGGCCGGTTCGCCGTGCTCTTCCGCAAGCTGGTAGAGGAGCGCTATTTCGACTCGACGGCGCTACTCATGTGCACTCGGACCACAGGTCAGACCGGGCTTTACACTGAGCCGCATCAGGACCTGGCCATGAAGCCATTCCTGACCTCCCTGGCAAATCACCTTCAGCAGTTCCGCCGCTATTGACGAAAGAGTGCCATGCAACTCCAGATGGATCTACCAACGCATTTCGGTCCGGACGCGTACCAGTATGGGAAGCGCACTTCGGGCGAAACGCATGGGGTCGTGCTGACGAAGCCCCACATCGTAGACCTCATCCTGGATCTCGCCGGCTACACAAGCGACCGCCACCTGCATGAGCTTCGCCTCCTTGACCCAGCGGTCGGAACAGGGGCGTTCCTGGTCCCCGCGGTTCACCGGCTGATGTACGCCGCGAAGCGAGACGGTCTCCGTCCTTCCGAGCTGGGAGCGGCGCTCACGTCCTTTGATATCGACCCGTCGCATGTCGATGCCGCACGTGCCCACGTGCGTGAAGCGCTGAAAGGACATGGCGTCGCCGTGAAGGTCGCAGCGCGGCTCGCGGAGCAGTGGGTTCGTACTGGAGATTTCCTGCTGACCCCACTCACACCTTTCGATGTCGTGGTGGGAAACCCACCGTATGTTCGCATCGAACAACTCTCCCAGCGACTCCAGGCCGAGTACCGGCGCCGCTACGTCTCCCTCTTCGACAGGGCAGACCTCTATGTCGCGTTCATTGAGCGCGGCCTTGACCTGCTCAAGCCCGAAGGCAGGCTGTCGTTCATCTGCGCGGATCGCTGGATCCTGAACCGCTATGGCGCCCCCCTGCGCAGGAAATTGACGGAGCAGTTTCGAGTCCACTCCTATGTGGATCTCCACCGCGCGTCGCCGTTCGAGTCCGAAGTCATCGCGTATCCGTCCATCTTCTCCATCAGCCCGGGACGCTCGGAACGGGTGGCTGTCGCAGCCATGGCACGGGCGACACCGGATGAGTGCGAATCCCTGCGCGACCAGCTTCTCCGTGCGCTTCCCGTCACGCACCCCGGGGTTTCCGTCAGCACCTATGACAGCTGGTTCCAGGGCGACGAACCCTGGGTCCTCAGCACACCCGAGCACCTGGAGGCCCTCCGCGCGCTGGAGGCGCGATTCCAGCCCATTGAAGCAAGCGAGGCGACGCGGGTTCGCATTGGTGTCGCCACGGGGAGCGACAAGGTCTTCATTGTCCCCGCCGATGCGGACATTGAAGCCGACCGCCTGGTACCGCTGGTGAAGCGCGAGGACATCCAGGACGGGCAGATCGCGGACGCGCGACGCTGCGTCATCAACACCTTCACCCAGGAGGGGCGTCTCGTTGACCTGAAGCGCTACCCGCGACTGGCGCGCTACCTCAAGTCGCACGAAGAGGTCCTCCGGCGGCGGCACGTGGCCCAGAACAACAAAGCAGGCTGGTACCGGACCATTGACCGCGTCTATCCGGAGCTGGTCCAGCGTCCCAAGCTGTTGATTCCCGATATCGCCGGTTCGAACGAGGTCGTCTTCGAGGCGGGGCATTATCACCCGCACCACAACCTCTATTTCATCACCTCCGAGGACTGGGACCTGGAGGTCCTCGGTGGGTTGCTGGGTTCGAAGGTGGCTCTGTTCTTCATCTGGGCCTATGCGGTGAAGATGCGCGGAGGGTACCTGCGGTTCCAGGCGCAATACCTCCGCCGCATCCGCCTCCCCTCCCCTACGGCGTTGCCCAGGAAGTTGTCGGATGCGCTCCGGAAGGCATTCCGTCAGAGGGACTTCACCCGGATGGATGAGTTGGCGCTCGTTGCCTACGGGCTGAAGTCCCTGCCCGCCTTTGATTTTGTCGATACCCGACGTTAGGCGCAGGGGGCTCTTCCACAAGGAATTCCGACAAGACACGGTTCAAAGCGGCTCGACCCGGGGGCGGGCTTGCGAAAGAGTCACCCTCCCCTATGCGCTGCTGCCACCGCCACGCCCCCGTCGCCGCCGCCGGGTCCTCCGACCCGCATCCGTTCAGCCTGCCCGGCGCCACCGAGCACTACGCCGCGCCCCGGCCCGTGCGCGCCGAGCACGTGCGCATCGAGCTGGACCTGGACTTCGCCCAGCGCGCCCTGGCCGGCACCTGCACCACCCGCGTGTCCGCCGTCCGCACCGTGTCCACCGTCACCTTCGACGCCGTGGACCTGGACGTCACCGAGGCTCGCGTCGACGGCCGCTCCGTCACCTTCTCCAACTCCGGCGCGCACGTGCGCGTGGATTTGCCTCGCGCGCTCGACGCGGGCCAGGCGTGCGACATCGCGCTCACCTACCGCGCCCGCCCCCGCCGCGGCCTCTACTTCTGGGGCCCCGACGCGGGCTACCCCGACCGTCCACTCCAGGCGTGGACGCAGGGCCAGGACATCGACGCGCGCTGCTGGTTCCCCTGCCTGGACACGCCCGCGCAGAAGGCCACGTCGGAGGTCATCGCCACCTTCCCGGCGCACATGACGTCGCTGTCCAACGGCGTGCTCGTCAGCGACGTCACCACCGGCGAGCGGCGCACCCAGCACCACCGCATGGCGCAGCCGCACGCGCCCTACCTCGTCACGCTGGTGGTGGGCGAGTTCGACGAGGCCACCGACACCGCCGGCACCACGCCGCTGCGCTACCTGTTCCCCAAGGGGCGCCGCGAAGACGCGCTCCGGTGCGTGGCACGCACGCCGAAGATGATTTCCGCGTACGAGTCCATCACCGGTGAGCCATTCCCGTGGAGCGGCTACGCGCAGGTGTTCGTCACGGAGTTCATCCTGGGCGGCATGGAGCACACCACCGCCACCACGCTGGTGGACACCGTGCTGCACGACGCGCGGGCGCATCTGGACTACAACGCCGAGCCGCTCATCTCCCACGAGCTGGCGCACCAGTGGTTCGGCAACCTGCTCACCTGCCGCGACTGGCCCCACGGCTGGCTCAACGAGGGCTTCGCCACCTACTTCGAGGTGCTCTGGAAGGAGCGCGGCGACAACCGGGACGAGGCCGACCATCACCGGGCGCTCGACCTGGAGGCCTACCTCTCCGAGACGCGCGAGCGCTACGCGCGCCCCATCGTCGCCCGGAAGTTCCAGGCGCCCATGGACCTGTTCGACCGCCACCTCTACGAGAAGGGCGGGCTGGTGCTCCACGAGCTGCGCCGCCGCGTGGGGGATGACCTCTTCATGCGCGCCCTGCGCCACTACGTCGCGTCCCACCGCCACGGCGTGGTGGAGACGGTGGACCTGGCGCGCGCCTTCGAGGCGGCCACCGGCCACAACCTGGACCCCGTCTTCGACCAGTACGTCTTCTCCCCCGGCCACCCGGAGCTGAAGGTGGAGGTCCGCTACGAGGCGGACGACGCGCGCCTGCGCATCACCGTGCGCCAGACGCAGCGCACGGAGTCGGGCACGCCTGTCTTCCGCCTCCCGCTGGAGGTGGCCGTCACGGTGAACGGCGAGGACACGCGCCACCGGTTGGAGCTCACGGACGCGGAGCACCGCTTCCACCTGCCCTGCCCCGCCGCGCCCACGCAGGTGCGCGTGGATCCGCGCCGCGACGTGCTGGGCACGCTGGATGTGGACAAGGCCGTGGGGCTGTGGCGCGAGGAGCTGGCCAATGCCCCGGAGGCCCGCGCACGCACGGAGGCCGCGCACGCGCTGGGGAAGGACGGAGGCCTGCGGTCGGTGGAGGCGCTGGGCCGCGCGCTGAAGGACGCGAAGCGGTTCTGGGCCACTCGCGCCGCATGCGCGAAGGCGCTGGGCCGCATCCGCACGCCGGAGGCTCGCGCGCTGCTGCTGGACGCGGTCGCCACCGAGCACCCGCGCGTGCGCCGCGCCGTCGTCGCCGCGCTGGGCGAGTTCCGCCACGACGTGGAGGCGGCCGGGAGCCTGCGCTCGGTGCTGGAGGCCGGTGACGCCAGCTACTTCGTGGAGGCGGAGGCCGCACGGGCACTGGGACGCGTGCGCGCGCCGGATGCGCTGCCCCTGCTGGAGGCCGCCACCGCCAGGCCGTCATTCCAGGACGTCATTGGCGCGAGCGCGATGGACGGGCTCGCGGAGACGCAGGACCCCGCCGCGTTCCCGGTGGCCGTGGCACGCACCGCGTATGGCCAGCCCGCGTTCCTGCGCCGCGCGGCCGTGAGCACCGTGGCGAAGCTGGCGGAGGTGGCGAACCGCAAGCGCGAAGCGGTGGACCTGTTCGCGCAGCTCTTGCGCGACCCGCAGTTCCGCGTGCAACTGGCGGTCTGCGACGCGGCCTCCACGCTGGGCGACCGTCGCCTGCTGCCCGCGCTGGAGGGCACGACCTTCAGCGACCCGCGCACCCGCCGCTACGCCCGCGAGGCCGTGCGCACCCTGCGCGAAGGCGCGCCCCAGGCCCGTGAAGTCGCGTCGCTGCGCGAGGAACTGGACGCGCTCAAGCAGGAGACGCGCACCCTGCGCGAGAAGCTGGAGACGTTCACGCTGAACGCGCAGCCATCCGCCCCCGTGCGGAAGCCTGTGCGCAAGCAAGCGGCGAAGCGCGGCCGCACGCCGCCCCCCAAGCGCCGACGCTAGGCCGCTCGCCCGGCCTCCAGGGGCGCTGTCAGCGTCCTGCCCTCCAGCTTCGCCGGGCCGCTCCGGCCCACAGTGTGTACCTGTAGGCAAAGGGAACGCGCACGGGCGCCAAGACGCGCGCCCGCCAACGCCGGGGAGACCCCACCTCCCGGCAGGGCCGGCCACGCGGAGGAAGAGACGCGTGCCGGGTCCCACCAGGAGCGAGGCATGGCCGGAGGAGCCGCACGGGAGCTGGAAGCCATCTTGGACGCCGCGGTGGACCCCATCCTCGCGTGCGGCCCGGAGGAGCTCATCCTGTACGTCAACGCGGCGACGGAGCGGCTGCTGGGCTGGGACCGCGAGCAACTCGTGGGCAGGCCCATCACCGACCTCTTCCCGCCTCGCCTGCACCACTTCCACGGCCTCAGCCTGCCGCGCTACCTGCTGTCGCGCCGCAAGGCGCTCGGCGGGCGGCCCACGCGCGTCTTCGCCCGGCGTCGCGACGGCGTGGAGTTGCAAGTGGAAGTCACCGTGGGCGCCACCGGCCTGGACGGAGATGAGCGCATCGTCTTCACGCTGCGCCGGATGCACGAGGTCATCGACTCGCTGGAGGAGCCGGTGGAGCACATCCCCGGCGGCCCCGACGCGGCCTCGCATCAGGAGACGGCGGACCGGCTCTACCGGCTCCTCGTGGAGAACGCGCCCCTGGGCATCTTCCACTTCGACCGCGCGCCCGTCGTCACCGCGTGCAACGAGCGCTTCGCGGGCCTCATCGGCACGTCGAAGCGCAACCTGGTGGGCCTGCACCTCCTCACGCTGCACGACGAGCGCATCATGGCCTGCGTGCGCGAGTCACTGGCCGGCCACTCCTGCGACTTCGAAGGCGACTACCGCGCACTCACCACCGGCAAGGTGACGCCCGTGCGCGTGCGCTTCGCCCCCTGCTACTCCGAGGACGGAACCGTGGTGGAGGGCGGCGTCGGCATCGTGGAGGACATCACCGAGCGCCGCCGCGTGGAGGCCGAGCGCGAGGAGAACCTGGCCCAGCTGGACCTGCTCGTGCGCAGCGCGCCAGTGGGCATCGGCTTCCTGGACACGAACCTGCGCTACGTGCGCGTCAACGAAACGCTCGCGCGCATCAACGGCATCCCGGCGGAGGACCACACGGGCCACACGCTGCCGGAGCTGCTCGGAGAGCCGGGCACCATCGCGGAGCAGGGGCCCCGCTCCGTGCTGCGCACCGGCGAGCCCATGGTGGGCCAGGAGTCCGTCTCCGACGAGGACCTGGGCGCCCCCGGCCCCCGGCGCTGCTTCCGGGGCAGCTTCTATCCCGTGCGCACTCCCGACGGCCGCGTGCTGGGCGTGGGCGTCCTCATCGAGGACATCACCGAGCGCAGACGCGCGGAGGAGGAGCGCGCGCACCTGTACCGCGAGGCCCAGGAGGCCGTCCGCGTGCGCGACGACTTCCTCTCCATCGCGAGCCACGAATTGAAGACGCCGCTGACGCCCCTGAGCCTGCGCCTGGCCACGCTGGAGCGACGCCTGGAGCGCGGCGAGAACCTGGACCCCGGCGTGCTGCGCCACGCGCGCCACCAGCTCACGCGCCTCACCGGCCTCATCAACGACCTGCTGGACGCCTCGCGCATCGAGGCAGGCCGGCTGTCCCTGCACCCGGAGTCCACCCGCCTGGACCTGCTGGTGGAGCAGACGCTCGCCGGCATGGAAGGCCAGAAGGGCAACCACACCTTCGACTTCGAGCCCCCCCGGGAGCCCGTCTCCGTCCACGGCGACACGTTCCGGCTGGAGCAGGTCATCTCCAACCTGCTGGAGAACGCGCTCAAGTACAGCCCGGACGGCGGAACCATCCGCGTGCGGCTGTCATTGATGGACGACGTCGCGGTGCTGTCCGTGACGGACCCGGGCATCGGCATCCCGGAGGACCAGCAGCAGCAGTTGTTCGACCGCTACTTCCGCGCGCGCAACGCCTCCACCCGCTCCTACGGAGGGCTGGGCCTGGGCCTCTACATCAGCCGCGACATCGTGGAGCGCCACGGCGGCCGCATCTGGGTGGAGAGCGAACCGGGCCGGGGGTCGACCTTCTACGTCGCGCTGCCGACACTCGCCTCCGTGCGGCCTGCCCTCCCGCAAGTGTGGCCTGATCGCCACCTCCACTGAAGCAGCGGTCGACCTTCACCTGAAAGAACTTCAGCCCTGCCTCTCCGCCCCGGACGAAGGCTGCATGCAAAGGGCTGGAATCCCACGCTCCCCAGCCCTGGCACGCCCCCTGCTCATGTGAGGGCACGGGAGGGAGAAGACCCATGGAAAACATGACGATGAAGAGCGAGTCCCCTATCAGCCAGGACAACGACGGGTGGCTTGTCCGGGTGAAGGTCGGCGGGCGCATCCAGGAGGTGCGCTGCACCTCGGAGAACCAGGCGCGCTACTTCGCGGCCGTGCTGTCCTTCAACAACGCGGTCCCCCCCTCGCGCATGCGCCACTAGCGCGCGAGGAGGAGGCGCCCGGCGTCAGGCATTGCGCCGGGCGATGTCGGTCGACAGCACGTTGGCGAAGGACACCCAGCCCAGGTACGGGGCCATGAACCATGGCGCCTTGCGGTCCACGCGGCTGGCGGCGGCGGTATACGCCGCGATGCTGCCCAGCAAGGCCCAGTTCTCCACCGCCGCGGCCTTGAGCTGGCGCTTGCGGAAGAACAGATGGGACCACGCGGCGTTGAGCCCCAGCTGCACGAACCACAGGCCCAGCGCGCGCGAGCGCTCGGCGCCCGCCGGTGAGCCCCAGATGCGCCAGCCGGACACGGCGATGAGCCCGTAGAGCGCCGTCCACACCGGCCCGAAGGCCTGCCGCGGCGGTTGGTAGGGCGGCTTCTTCAAATGCTTGTACCAGCGCCCCTCCACGGCCTCGCGGGTGCTGCGCGCGTTGAGGAAGACCGCGCCCGCGGTGAGCGCGCTGAAGGCACCCAGCGCCACCAGCGATTCACGGTTGAGCGTGGCGTTGTGTTCCAGGCCCTCGGAGCCTCCCAGCTCGCTGAGCTGCATGTCGTTCCTCCCGGACGTGACGAAGCCGTTGTGCGAGCCCACAAGCTGTGTCCTCGGGCCACTGCCCGCCACGCGCGCCTGCCTGCCCGGCCCGCGAGTATGCGCCGGAACTCCTGCTTCGCGGACTTCTCCGAATCCTCCTGGATGAGAGCGTCTCCCATGAGGGTGCGGGCGTGCTGACGGGGCGAGTCCCGGAGTAGCGTCTCGCCGTCGACCTCGTGGGGAGGGGCCGTGGCGGGTGAGACGTGGAAGATGCTCCAGGAGCGCTGGCACCATCACGGACGCGTGATGCTGTGGATTGCGTTGGTGGCCACACTCGTCGCGTGGGCGTGCGAGTGGGCTGGGGGCCTCGAGAGCACGGAGCACATCGCCTACGACGACGCGCTGGTTCGGTTCACCGGTAGCCCGGAGAAGTCCGGGCAGGTGGTCGTGGTGGCCATCGACCAGGACTCCATCGATGAAATCAGCAAGGACTCGCAGCTCCAGATCAACTTCGGCAACTGGCCGTACACGCGCACGCTGTGGGCGCGCATCGCGCAGGAGCTGAAGGCCGCGGGAGCCAGGGCCGTGCTGTTCGACGCGGTGATGGACGAGCGGACGGCCGACGAGTCCGCCGACCTGGGCTTCGCGCAGGTGCTGCGTGAGACAGGCCTCCCCTTCTACGTGGGCATGTCGAGCAGCGGCTCGGCGGACCCGCTGGCTCGCGCGGACTTCCAGGCCCCCGTGCCGCTGACCGCTCCCGAGAGCGCTCCCGCCACCAGCCCTCCACAGGACGACTCCTTCCCCGAGGAGTTCGAGGACGCGCCGGCCCCCGCCACGCCCGTGCTGGCGGACGAGGCCCTGGCGCGGGCGCTCGCATTCCCCGCGCGTTGGACGAATGGGAAGGCGTTGCCCAAGCTTGGGGACACGCCCTCGAAGCCGTCATCGAGTCGCCGCAACCCGGTGCCTCCGACGCCCGCGCTGGTGGGCGCGGTGAACGGGGTCGGACTGGTGGACATGGAGGCGGACGGGGACGGCTCCATCCGCCGAACGTCCTTCGCGTACACGGACGGCACCAACACCTACGTGACGCTGCCGGTCCGGATGATGGCGGACCTGCTGGGCGCGAAGGAGGTCACGTTCTCCGGTCGCACCCTCCGCCTGGGCGAGCGCACGTGGCGCGTGGACCCGGACGGCAGCGCGGCGCTGGACTACCGCGGTCCATTGGAAGAACGCTTCAAGATGGTGCATATGGTGGACGTGCTGAACGACTGGATCCGTCGCAGTCAGCGCAAGCCCTTGAAGCTGGGCGCGGCCATCTTCCAGGACAAGGTCGTCGTCATCGGCGGCACGGCGGTGGGCCTCAACGACATCAAGGCCACGCCCTTCTCGGCCGCGGAGCCCGGGCTGGTGAAGCAGGCCACGGTGGTGGACACGATGCTGTCGGGAACGTTCATCACCCGCGCGCCCCTGGTCGTGGACCTGGGCCTGACGTTCTTCGTGGCGCTGCTGTCCGCGGTGCTGCTGATGACGGCGCGCTGGACACCGCTGGAGGTGGCCTGGCCGGTGGCGCTGGTGCTGGGTCTGCATGTGCTCACGGGCCTGCTGCTCAAGGCGCACACGCACGCGCTGATGGCGATGCCCGCGCTGGCGGGCGTGGGCGCCAGCGTGGCGGCGCTGGCGTTCAACCACCTGGTGGCCAACCGTGAGACGCAGTTCATCCGGCAGGCGTTCAACCGCTTCATGGAGCCGAAGCTGGTGGAGCAGATGATCCGCTCACGGCAACTGCCGCGCCTGGATGGGGAGAACAAGGAGATCACCGCGTTCTTCAGCGACATCCGCGGCTTCTCCACCTTCAGCGAGCGCTTCAAGGAGGACCCGCGCCAGCTGGTGCGCATCCTCAACACGTACCTCACGACGGTGAGCGGGGCGCTGCTGCGCGAGGGCGGTTGCCTGGACAAGTACATCGGCGACGCGGTGGTGTGCCTCTTCGGCGCGCCCATGGCCCAGGAGGACCACGCCGTGCGCGCGTGCCGGGGCGCCCTGGCGGCGAAGGCCGCCGTGGAGGCGCTGCGCGTGGACTTCCGCGAGAAGGGTTTCCCGGACGTGTACACGCGCATCGGCGTGAACAGCGCGGTGAACTTCGTGGGCAACTTCGGCAGCGACCAGCTCTTCAGCTACACGGCCATTGGCGACGGCATGAACCTGGCCGCGCGCCTGGAGGGCGCGAACAAGGCCTACGGGTCGGTCATCATGATTGGCCCGCGCACGTACGAACTGGCGCACGAGCACATCGAGGTGCGCGAGCTGGACCGGGTGCGGGTGGCGGGCAAGACGGAGGCCGTCACGGTGTACGAGCTGCTCGCGCTCAAGGGCCAGCTGGACGCGTCCACCCGTCACACGGTGGCGCGCTATCACGAGGCCCTGGGGCTGTACCGTGAGGCCCGCTTCGCGGAGGCCGTGAAGGTGCTGGAGGCGGAGGCCGCGCGATCGCCGGAGGACGGGCCCACGGCGAAGCTGCTGGAGCGCTGCCTCGAATACCTGGAGGCGCCCCCGGAGAAGTTCGATGGCGTCGCGAATCTGGAGAAGTGACGGCGTATCAGGTTGGGGAGGATGACGATGAGACGATGGACCTGGGGCGTCGTGCTGCTGGCGCTGGGACTGCCGGCGACGGCCGCGTGGGCAGTGAAGAAGGACGAGAAGCTCTACGTGAAGGCGCGCAACACCCGCGTGCTCAAGAGCGCGGTGCCCACGGCGGACGTGGTGGCGGTGCTCCAGCCCGGGCAGCAGGTGACGTGGAAGGGCGCGGACCCGAAGAACGCGCAGTGGCACCAGGTGACGGAGCCCGGAGGCAAGGCCGGCTACGTGTTCCAGACGAACCTGTCCACGAAGCCGCCCGACATGGAGCTGGTGTCCAAGGACGGCAAGACGCGCGGCATCGACACGGCCTCCTTCGTGTCCAGCGGCGCGGCGGTGAAGGCGCTGAGCCCCGGCGCGGAGAAGTATGGCAAGGAGAAGGGCGGCGACTACGCGGTCGCGGTGTCGCAAATCAAGGCGCTGGAGGCCCTGGCCCTCAAGGTCACGCCCGTGGAGATCGACGCGCACGTGAAGCAGGCCGGGCTGTTCCCGGTCGTGGCGCCCAACACGAAGCTGGGCCCCCAGGCGAAGAAGGCGGTGAAGTGATGCGCGCGCGCATGGGGATGCTGGCGGTGGCGGGCCTGGGGCTGTGCCTCGCGTCCTGTGTCCAGGTGGCGAAGGGCCTGAGGGCCGCGAACCTGGGCGAGGACGCGAACCGGGTGGCGGCCGCGGCGGAGAAGGTGGGGTCCTGCGACAAGCTGAAGGTGGAGCCGGCCATCCAGGAGGAGTACGCGCTGGGCAGCGCGCTGGCCATCCACTGGGCGCAGCAGAGCGGCGGGCTGATGCTGTCAGGCGCGGCGGAGGAGAAGCTGAATGCCTACGTCAACACGGTGGGCCGCAACCTGGCCATGCAGTCCCCCCGGCCGGAGCTGAGCTGGACGTTCGGCGTGCTCAAGGACGCGGAGAACTTCAACGCCCTGTCCGCGCCCGGTGGCTACGTGTTCGTCACGCGCCGGTTGCTCCAGGGCGTGGACAACGAGGCGCAGCTCGCGGGCGTGCTGGCGCATGAGGTCGCCCACATCGTGCTCAAGCACGCGCTGCAGCAGTACGTCTCCGTGAAGGTGAGCACGTGCAAGGGCGCCGCGGTGACGGGCGCCGTGGTGTCGACGGTGGCCTCGAAGGTGGTGGGCGCGAGCCGGGCGGACGGCCGGCTGGACCTGGACTCGGACACGGGCCTGATGGGGAAGATGGTCGAAGGCACCGTGGACGCCTTCGGCAAGGGCAACCGCCGGGACGAGGAGCTGGCGGCGGACGCGCTCGCGGTGGAGCTGCTGCTGTCCGCGGGCTACGACCCGGGGGAGTATTCGCTGTTGCTCGGCAAGACGACCGGGGGCGGCGGACTCCTGGCGAACCACCCCAGCGCGAAGGACCGCAGGGAGCAGATTGCCCAGCTCGTCGCGGCGCGGCGGAACAACGCGGATCCGCTCGCGCGGGTGGACGTCGCGTCGCTCCAGCGGCCGGCCCTGCCCGCGGCCTTCGCCGTCGTGGGGCCCGTGAAGAAGTCCACGGGCGTGGCGAAGGACGCGAAGTAGGCGGAGGCCTTCAGCGCACCGTGGCCTGGCTCAAGGCGCGGTGCACGGACTCCAGGGCCTTGCGCGCCTCCAGCAGCTCGGCGCGCTCGGCGGTGAGGGACGCGACCTGCTGGGCCAGCACGTCGCGCTCGCCCTGGAGCGTCTCCACGGCGCGGCGCAGGGAGGAGGACTCGTCCTTGGCGCCTTCCAGCTCCACGGCGAGGCGCTCCTCTTCCGCCAGGCTGTCGGCCAGGGCCAGCTTGCCCTTGGTGACGACCTGCTCCAGGGACTCGTGCTCCTTCGCGGCGGCCTGGAGGGCCTGACGGGACTCCTGGAGGGACAGGAGCGCTTCGTCGCGCTCGCCTTCCAGGGAGGCCAGTTCGCGCTCCAGGTCGGCGAGCAGCTTCACGCGGCCCTCCATCTCCGCGGACAGGCGGCGGGCCTCGTCCATGCGCAGGCGGGCCTCCTCGGTGGCCTTCTCCGCCTGGCGGCGGGCGACCTCGAGGTCCTGGGTGAGCGTGAGGTTGGCCGCCTTGACCTTGGTGAGCTCCGCCTGGAGGTGGGTGATGCGCTCCACGGCGCGCTGGCCGGCTTCCGCGACGGTGGCGGGCAGCGGCTCCGGGCGCGGGTTCTCGCGCACGGCCTTGAGGCGGGCCTTGAGCTTCTCGCGGCGGGATTCGGAGTCGTCCTCGCGGGGAGGCGCGGGCGTCTGCACCTCGACGGGGGCGGGCGCGGCTTCCTGTCGGGCCACCGTCTCGGTGGTGGTGACGGTGGAGGCCTGGACGGCAACGTACGTCGTCATGGGCTCGGCCTCGGAAGGCATGCGGAGGGCCTGAACGCCCATCCGTCCATCGAACTGTACTCCGGGAGGCGGGCCCGCGAACGTGGCCGGCATTCCCCGGGGGGCTTCCGCCTGCGCCATCGCCGGGGGCGGCGAGGCGAAGGTGACTGGCGCGCCCCGAGTGTCGGCGCGAGGGGCTTCCGCCTGGGGAGGCACCGGCGCGGGGACGGCTTCCGCACGCGGAACAACCGGAGCCGGGTGCTCCACGCGGGCCACGTCAGCGCGCAGCGCTTCGGTGTGCGTCACGGAGTGGGCCAGGGGCGCCACGCGCATCGGGTCCACATGCGTGGCGGCTTCCGGACGCGCCGTCAGCGCATCCCAGCGCGCGGCGGCGGGCGGGGGCGGCTCCACGTGCGTGGGCGTCGGCTCGGCGCCCAGGGGCTCCTGGCCGAAGGCCTCGACCACGGACTCCCGCTGCTGCGCGACGGACACGTTCCACGCGGACGCGGCGACGGCCTCCGCCACTTCGCGGTGCGACACTGGCGGCACGGCTTCCGCGTCCCAGACGGACTCCTCGGGCGCGGTCTCCTGCGCCACGTTCCAGCCGGGCGCGGTCTCCTGCGAGTCCGAGTCCAGCCACGGCGCGGGCGCAGCCTCTTCCTCTTCGCGGTGAGCCTCCGGGGACACCAGCGCGGACAGCGCGTGGGACACCGGCGAGAACGAGGGCGCCGTCACCGCCGGCAGCCCCTGCGCGGCGGCGGGCGGCGCGGTGTGCCTGGGCGGTGCGTTCAGCGCGGCCTCCATCGCCTCGGCGGCGGTGGGACGCGGGCCGGCGCGGCGTTCGATGCGCGAGCGCACCTCGGAGGACAGGTCCGGCGACTCCGCGACGGGCGCGGTCGCTTCCGGCGTGGTGGGCTCCGCGGCGGCGGCGGTCCCCGTGGGGTCGGCCGGGTCGAGGGCACCCGTCAGCGCCCCCAGGCGGAGGCGCGGCTTCGCGCGGGACACGTTCTGTTCGAAGGCTTTCTTCATGGGGAAATCTCAGCCGGCTTTCGTCGCGGTGCCGGCCTTCACCGCCGCGGCGTGCGCGGCCACCAGGCGCGGCAGCACGTTGTCCAGCATGGCCTGGATGTCATTGGCGCCCTTGGACGTGGGGTCCGCCACGAACACCGGGCGGCCCTCGCTGGAGGCCTGCGCGAACTTGGTGCACTGCCGGATGATGGTGGGCAGCAGGTACTCGGGGTAGTGCGTCTGGAGCGCCTCCAGCGCCTCCTTCGCCAGCTTGAAGGTGGCGTTGAAGGAGTTCACCACGATGAACACGTGGTCCAGCACGTGGTTGAGGTCCTCCTCCAGGCTCTGCACCGTTTCGAACAGCAGCTTGAGGCCGTGGAAGGACAGGAAGTCCGCGAGCACCGGCACGAACAGGTCGTTCGCGGCCATCAGCGCGTTCAGGTTGAGCAGGCCGAAGGACGGAGGCGCGTCGAAGACGATGAAGTCGTACTGCGACTCCACGTCCTTGAGCGCGTTGCGCAGCTTGAACTCACGGCCGGCCATGGGCATCAGCGCCAGGTCCACCGTGGACATGCTCAGGTTGGACGGAATGAAATCCAGGTTGGGCAGGGTGGACTTCTGCACCACCTGCGCGAGCGGCGTCTTGCGGACGAGCACGTCCAGCAGCGTCTTCTCGAAGTCCTCGCCCTCGTAGCCCAGGCACTTGGTGGCGTGGCCCTGGCTGTCCAGGTCGATGAGGAGGACGGCGTAGCCCAGCTCCGCCAGGCGCCACGCGTAGGACGTGGACAGGGACGTCTTGCCGGTGCCGCCCTTGAAGTTGAGGAAGAGCTGTCTGCGCAGGCCCGCGGTGGGCGGGAACTTGTTGAGCGTCGTGCGCAGCTCCCACACGTCTTCCGGGCCGTAGGCGTCCTTGCGCAGCTCCGCGGGGATGGACTTCGGAGTCACGCCGAGCATCTCGGCTACCTGCTTCGAGCTGTACGTCGGCGCTTCCATGAACGACCCTTCGGATGACGTGTGAGGCCTGGGCGGGTTGCACCTTGCCTCAAGCGGCGAAGTATTTGTGCCCCCTTCGCACGATGGCCCCTCGGGCCACCAGCAGGGCAACAGCCTCCTGGGCCAGCTCCGCCGGAGCGGACAGCCCGGACGTCAGCTCGGCGAGCGAGCGTCCGCGAACGGCGACCCGCACCTCCTGCAACATCGCCCCACACAGCGCTTCCACGGGAGACGGACCGCGCTTGGGAGGAACCGGCGGCTGGGCGGCAGGCGCCGGAGCCCGGGCCGGAGGAGGCGCGCCCATGGCGACCAGCGCGGCCTGCACGGGCGTCCGCCGCACGGCGGGCTGCGCGGGCGCGGCGGGAGGAACGGGGGCCACCGGGCGCGAAGGCGGCGCGGCAGGGCCCGAAGCAAAGGACACGGGGCCACCGTTCGCGACCCGGGCGGGCGCGGGAGCCGCGGCGTGCATCGCGGCGGGTGCGGAGCGGGCCGCGCCCACGATGGCGACCGCGAGCGCGGGGGCGGCCATCGGCGTGGCGGTCCACTGCGAGGTGTTCGCGGCGACGTCCGCGAGCGACACCGGCACGGCGGCGTGCGCGGGAATCGAAGGGAGGGGCTGCGCCGCCGCGACCGGGGCGCTCACCTGAGGCGCGCCCATCACGGCCACCGGCTGCACCTGCGCCACAGGCTGCGCGGCATTCACCGTGACGGACTGCGCGCTCTGCACCGCCACGGGCTGCGCGACCACCGCCACGGGCCGCGCCACCTCCGCGACCACAGGAGCCGCGCGCACGGGCTTCACTTCCAGCGTCGCGCGCACAGGCTTCACGGGCAGCGTCGCCAGCCGGCGGATCTCCCGGCGCCGGTGCGCATCATCCAGCGCGACCACCGCGGACACGTCGTGCCCCAGGATGCGCGACAGGCTCTGCGCCGCCGCCTTGCGCACGCGCGCCTCGCCGTCGTCCAGCGCGCCCAGCAGCAGCATCCGAGCGTTCTCGCCCCGGCCCGCGCCCAGCGCCAGCGCCGCCAGCGCGCGGACCTCCGGATCCGTGTCGTGGATCGCGTCCTCGCCCAGCCGCCGCGCCGTCTCCCCCTCCAACCCCAGGGCCAACAGCGACGCGCGCCGGCGCACTGACCGGTCCGAATCCTTCATCGCCTGCGCCAGGTGCGGCGCCGCGTCATTCGGGGCAAGCACCAGCAGCGCCTTCAACGCCGCGATGCGCACCTCAGGCACCGGCGACGACAGGAGCGGCGACACCACCGACGCGCCCTCCTCCCGGCACAGCCCCGCGAACGCCTGCACCAGCGCCACCTGCGCCGTCGCGTCCGTCTCCGCGTGCAGCGCCGCCGCCAACGCGGGCGCCGCCGCCGGATGCGCCAGCGCCTTCAGCCGCTCCGCCGCCCGCACCCGCGCCGCCGCGTCCGCCGCCGACAGCTCCCGCACGGAGAACCCGAACAGCGTCTCGTCCGTGGTGCTGCCCGTATGCCCGGACAGCTCCGCCATCTGCTCCGGGCTCACCCGCAGGCGGCCCTCGCTCTGCAGCCGCTGCGCCTCGCGCGCCACCGGCGACAGCCCCGACTCCGCCGCGCCCGACGACACCGTCGAAGCCCGGGGCGGAATGGCCGGCGCGGGGCGCTCCGCCCACGGCACGTTCGGATCGGAGGACTTCAGCGGCACCGCCGGCCCGTTGAAGGGCGCGCGCATCGCCGGCACGTCCCCGCGGAGGATCACCTCGCTGCGCAGCTGGGAGATGAACGACGCCAGGTCGAACCCCAGCTCGTCGTCATCGTCCGAAGCCATGGCGCGTGACTGCCCGGAGGAGTGGATCCGGCTCGCGTCCAGCAGCTTCGCCATCAGCTGGTCGCGCTCCAGCCGCAGCGCGTGGTTGAGCCGGGACAGCTCCTCGCGCTCGGCCTGCGCGCGGGCGCTCTTCACCTCCATCGAGGCCACCTCCCGGCGCAGGTCCAGCTCACGCTGGTGCCTCTCCGACAGGTCCTCCTTGAGGTGCGAAACCTCGTCGCGCGTGGACGCCAGCTCGCCATGCAACTGCTGCGCACGGGCCTCGAAGTAGACGATCTTTTCGAGTGCGCTCTTGAGCAGCGCGTCCGGACGCTCGTCACTCACGACTGGCTCTCGCCTCCCCGCGAAGGCGCTCGGCGGCGCTCCCCGGTTCGCTTCACCGAAGGGACTCCCCGGTTTCCCGGCTCGCCGCCGGGGCAGGCACCTTATGTCAGCCCTACGTGCTACGTAAACCACGGAAACACCAGGGGTTTTCCCCTGCTGGGGCACGCTGAGATTGACAACGCCGCCCAGGCCGATTTTTCGGCCTCGCGCTCGCGCGCACGCATGCTCCAATGCGGCGCATGGCCCCTTCGCGCATCGATACTGCGGTCACCCGGATGTTGGGCATTCGCTATCCCATCATCGCCGCCCCCATGTTCCTGGTGTCCAACGCGGCGCTCCTGGAGGCCGCCGGACGCGCGGGCGCCATCGGAGCCGTGCCGTCGCTCAACTACCGCACCGCGCAGGCGTACCGGGACTTCCTCTACACGTTCCCCAAGGAGGTGCCCTTCGGCGTGAACCTCATCCTCAAGTGGGCCGAGCGCCTGGAGGAGGACGTGGCCGCGACGGTGGAGCGCAAGGTGCCGCTGGTCATCACCAGCCTGGGCGACCCCACGCCCATCGTGGAGCGCGTGCACGCGTACGGCGGCAAGGTGTGGAGCGACGTGATTTCGCTGCGCCACGCGGAGAAGGCCGTGAAGGCCGGCGTGGACGCGCTCGTCGCGGTGGGCAGCGGCGCGGGCGGCCACGCGGGCAACCTGAGCCCCATGGTGCTGGGCCCGTGGCTCAAGGCGGAGTTGGGCGTGCCGGTGGTGCTCGCGGGCGCGCTGTCCACGGGCCGCCACCTGGCCGCCACGCTCGCGCTGGGAATGGATGGCGCGTACGTGGGCACGCGCTTCCTGGCCACGGAGGAGGCCGGCGCCGCGCCCGACTACAAGCAGGCGCTGGTGGACGCAGGGCCCGAGGACCTGGAGTACACGAAGGAAGTCACCGGCGTGCACGGCAACTTCATCAAGAGCGCGCTGGAGCGCTTCCGCTCGGGCCAGGGCAAGGCGTGGAAGGACACCTGGAGCGCGGGCCAGGGCGTGGCCTTCGTGAAGGACGTGCTGCCCGCCGCCACCGTCGTCGAACGCATGGTGCGCGAGTACTCCGAAGCCCGCGCCGCGCTGCCGTCCGAATCCTGAAGCGGTACTGAAGCAACCCGGGTGTCGAGCCCCGCTTCCGGCCCCTTCCGCCGGAAGCGCGCGGTCTCCCCGGACCCGCGACGTCGTCGCGAATCGCACGAAGCTACCTGCCACGTCGGGCGACCTCTCAAGGCCTTCCCGTGACGTCTTGGGAGGGGCGGAAGCGTGCCCGCCTACCACCCCGGTTCGGCGCGCGTGACGCGCAAGAAAAAACACCCGGGAAGCCTTGCCAAACGCGCGCGTGGGAACGGCGGAAACGGCGGATTGTCGAGGGTTTGCGGGCCCCGTCCGAACGCCCGGAGATGTCAGACCCCACTCTTAATCTGTGTCTCACGAGGTCACGCAAGGCAGCGACTTCTCCCCGGTACCTCTCCGTCTGAAAAGCGGGGGGAGAAGCTCCTCTTTCGACAGGTTTTCCACGCCATGGAACAACGACTGGCAACCCTTATTGGAAACGCGGTGCGAGTGGCCCGGCAGCGGCTGGAGCTGACGCAGGCCGATGTCGCCGAGCGCGTTGGCATCGCCACCGAGGTGTACGGGCGGCTGGAGCGCGGGCACATGCTGCCCAGCGTGCGGACGTTGCGGAAGCTGTGCCTCGTGCTGAGCTGCTCGTCGGACGTGCTTCTCGGGTTGAGCGCGACGGCGGCGGTGACCGAGGACGGCGCGCCGCAGGTCGCGGAGGATCCGCCGGAGTACCGCGAGCGTCCGGAAGTGCGCCGCCTGCTGCGCACGGTGCGCAAGCTGGACTCCCCGCGCCTGCGCCTGTTGGGGCAGGTGGCGCACGCGCTGGAGCGATGAAGCGCTGAGGGGGGCTACTCGGCCGCGGGCTCCGCGTTCGCGTCCACGGGCGCCGGCGCTTCGCGGTGGACAGGGGGGGATGCGGTTCCGGCGACGGGCAGCCGGAGGATGAAGCGCGCACCGCCTTCGGCGCGGTTCTCCGCGTCCAGGGTGCCGCCCGCGCGCGCCACGTAGTCGCGGCAGAGCGCCAGGCCCAGGCCGGTGCCCTTGCCGGGCGGCTTCGTGGTGAAGAAGGGCTCGAAGAGGCGTGACAGCGCGGCCTCGGGGATGCCCGGCCCGTTGTCCTCCACCTCCACCCGCACGCGGCCGTCGTCCATGCGCGCGCGCAGCATCACGTGCGCGGGCTTGCTGGAGCGGGCGGACTCCAGCGCGTCCGCGGAGTTGAGCAGCAGGTTCACCAGCACTTGCACCAGGTGGCGGGCCGTGACGCGCGCGGGGGAGAGCTCCTCTGCCACGTCGCGCTCCACCACGCCCAGGCTGCGCAGGCGCACCGAGGCCAGCCGCTGCGCCTCGGCCAGCGCCTGCGCGACGTCGCACGACTCCAGCTCGTCGGGGGCCTCTCGCGAGAACAGGCGCAGGTCGGTGACGATCTGCTGGATGCGCAGCACGCCTTGCTGCGTCTCGTCCAGCACGCGCCGCACGTCCTCCAGGTCCTCGGGCGAGCCGTGCGCCCATTCCTCCTGGAGGTAGTGCAGGTTCGACTTCACGTACGCGAGCGGGTTGTTGACCTCATGGGCCACGCCCGCGGCCAGCTGCCCCACCACCACCAGCCGCTCCACCTCCGCGCGCTGGCGCTCCACGCGCACGCGGCGCGACTCGCTCTCCGCCAGCTGGCGCAGGGCCTCCACGCGCTCCAGGTGCGCGTTGCGCTCGGCCGCGCGCAGCTTGCGGAAGGCCTCCGCGCCGTGCGCGGACACCGCGAACACGAAGAGGAGGCTGATGCACTGGCTGACGAACGCCACCCAGGGCGCGTGCGCCAGCCACATCATCAGCAGCACCGCCACCAACGTGCCGGTCATGGCGGACCACACCGGCAGCCGCTGGCCCGGGACGAAGACGGCGACGAAGAGGGGCACCGTGTAGAACGACGGAAACAGCGGGCTGGACAGGCCCCCGGTGAGCTGGATGCACACGGCGAGCGAGGTCAGGCTGATGACGCCCGCCGTGATGCCGCTGAACGGCGGGCGCAGCCACCCCGCGCCGACCGCGGTCCCCAGCGCGAGGAACGACACGGCCCAACCCAGGTTCACCAGGAGGTAATCCGCGCGGAAGTCGCCCAGGACCAACGGGTGCGCCAGCGAGCCCAGCATGATGATCAGCGCGCACCACCAATACGTGCGACGCCGGACCCGCCGGCGGGCCCGGACATCCGTGTTCGCGTCGTCCCACGCGCTGGAGGATGGAGACGTCACCCCGGCCCGGTCATCCCGAACGCGCTGCGCGGCGCGAAGTACAGCGTCATGTCGAGTCCTCTCGTGGACGTCGCAGCCGGCGGGACTTCCCCAAACGCACCGCGTCCCGTCCCCGTTTCTTCGCCTGAACGCCGCCGGAGGGCAAGATGGGGTCAGGACACACCGCGCGAAGTCGACATCCCCGGCACTCGGCGCCGCTCCACACGGCCTCGAAGAGGGCGGTGGTCCGGTCGATGGTGTCGAAGTCCTCCGTCACGAAGCCCATCTCGAAGTTGCGGACGTCGTCGCCCTTGGCGCCCAGGCCCGCGCCGGTGAGGTTGGCGCTCCCCAGGTAGACCCAGGCCCCGTCCACCACCACCGCCTTGAAGTGGACGCGCGGGCACACCTTCAACTCCAGGCCCCCCTTCACCAGCCGGGAGCGGGCGTCGAACGCGGCCCGGAACGGCCGACTGGGCAGCTCCGCGTGTAACAGCCGCAGCGCCACGCCCCGGGCGGCCAGCCCGTCCAGCACCTCCAGCAGCGGCACGAACGCCCCCTTCGAGCGCTCCACGTACATGGCCTTCACGTTGGCGGTGGCCATCCACACCGACTCGCGCGCGTGGGCCAGCTTGCGCAGCACCACCTCCTGGTACAGCTCGCTCCCCGACAGCAGCTCCGCGTCGATGGGCCTCATCATGTCACCCAGCGTCGCACATGGGATTACACGACACCATCCCCCCCTCCCCTCCCGAACGTCCTGCGGTGGAAGGAGACCCAGGCACCGGCTTGACCGGTGACCGGCGGTCATTTAACTCCGGGTCATGGCGGGAGCACTGGCCGCGAAGCGGGTCGTCCCACTGCGGGCGCGGCGGGACGAGGACAAGGAAGCGCGGCGGCGGGAGCTGCTGGACGCGGCGCGCGCGCTCTTCGATGCCACGTCGTTCGCCGAGGTGAAGATGGCGGACGTCGCGGCGCGCACGGGCCTGGCGAAGGGGACGGTGTTCCTCTACTTCCCGACGAAGGAGGCGCTGTTCCTGGCGCTCCTGGACGACCTGCTCACCGCGTGGTTCGCGAAGCTGAACGGGCGCCTCGCGGAAGACGGCACGTGGACGGGCCACCAGTTGGCGCGCACGGTGGCCGACTCGCTGAAGGGCGAGGAGACCTTCACGCGGCTCCTTGCGCTGGCGCAGACGGTGCTGGAGCAGAACGTGACCGTGGAGCAGGCGCGAGCGTTCAAGGAGCGCGTGCTGGTGGCCATGGCGACGACGTCGGCGCTGCTCCAGGCGCGGCTGCCCTTCCTCACGCTGGAGATGGCGGGCCAGCTCATCCGCTACGTGCACGCGCTGGTGACAGGCCTGCGGCAGATGGCGGACATCGCGCCCGTGGCGCGCGAGGTGCTGACGCTGCCGCACATGGCGCCCCTGCGCGTGGACTTCACCGCTGAATTGACGGCGGCCATCACCACCCTTCTTCGCGGGCTCGAGGCCCGCTGACCCTTTGCGTCTTTCTTGAAACGGAGCCCGTCATGCTGGAAGCCGTCGCGTCCCTCCTCCCCCAGGCCACGGTTGAAGTGGACCGCATCCGCGCGGTGTTCGAGTCGCAGCGCGCGAACCGCTGGAACCTGTCGCGCAGCACTCCCGCGGAGCGCATCGCGAGGCTGCGCAAGTTGCGCGAGGCCATCATCGCGCGGCGCGAGCAGCTGGCGGAGGCCATCCACCAGGACTTCCGCAAGCCTGCGATGGAGGTGGAGCTGACGGAGATCCACCCGACGCTGGAGGAGCTGAACCACACGGTGAAGCACCTGAAGTCGTGGATGAAGCCCAAGCGGGTGGCGACGCCGCTGACGCTCAAGGGCGCGTCCAGCCACGTGCGCTTCGAGGCGAAGGGCGTGGTGGTCATCCTGTCGCCGTGGAACTACCCGTTCCAGTTGCTGGCGGCGCCGCTCATCGCGGCCATCGCCGCGGGCAACGCGGTGATGCTCAAGCCCAGCGAGAAGACGCCGCACACGTCGCGCTTCCTGGCGAAGCTGGTGCGAGACATCTATCCGGAGAACGAGGTGGCGGTGTTCGAGGGCGGCGCGGAGGTGGCGGAAGTGCTGCTCCAGCAGCCGTTCGACCACTTCTTCTTCACGGGCAACCCGAACATCGGCCGCAAGGTGATGGCGGCGGCGACGAAGTTCCTGTCCAGCGTGACGCTGGAATTGGGCGGCAAGTCGCCGGTCATCATCGACGAGTCGGCGAACCTGAAGGCGGCGGCGGAGGCGCTGGCGTGGGGCAAGTTCGTCAACGCGGGCCAGACGTGCGTGGCGCCGGACTACATCTACGTGCCGGCATCGAAGCAGCAGGAGTTCCTGGAGGCGTTCAAGGCGGTGCTGACGCGCTTCTACGGCGCGACGGAGGCCGAGCGTCAGGCAAGCCCGGACTTCGCGCGGGTGGTGGACCCGGCGGCGTGGAGGCGGATCAAGGAAGTGCTCGACCGCACGGTCGCCGCGGGGGCGAAGGTGGAAGCGGGCGGCACGGCGGACGGGCCGTCGCGGTACGTGGCACCCACGGTGTTGTCCGGGGTGACGACGAAGATGCCCATCATGGAGGCGGAGATCTTCGGGCCGGTGTTGCCGGTGCTGACGTACGAGCGGCGCGAGGAGGTCTACGCGCACATCAACGAAGGCGGGAAGCCGCTGGCGCTGTACGTGTTCTCGCAGGACTCGAAGAGGGTGGAGGAGGTGCTCCAGCACACGACGTCCGGCGGAGTGGTGGTGAACAACGTGCTCATCCACGTGGCGAACCCGAACCTGCCGTTTGGCGGGGTGGGGATGAGCGGGTTGGGGAACTACCACGGGCACTACGGCTTCAAGACGTTCAGCCACGAGCGGGCGGTGATGGTTCAGTGGATGAAGTCGCTGGCCGCGGTGTTCTTCCCTCCGTATCGGGGAAAGACCCAGGAATGGGCTTCCAAGGCGACCCGGATGCTGGAGTAGGTCCCGGGGAGGGAGAGAGGAACCGGCATGCGCGTGGTGTCAGTGGAGGAGGCCCTGGTCCCGGGAGACCTGCAGGCGGTGTTCGACCGCCTCCAGGCGCGCCGCTGGGAGCTGGCGAAGACAGGGCCGAAGGAGCGCCTCGCGCGGCTGGAGAAGCTCAAGGCGCTGCTGCTGGAGCGGCGTGAGGCGCTGGCGGACGCGCTGCACGAGGACTTCCGCAAGCCGCCCGCGGAGGTGGAGGCGACGGAAATCCTGCCCGTGCTGCTGGAGCTGGCGCACGTGCAGAAGCACCTGAAGGCGTGGATGAAGCCGCGCAAGGTGGGGGCGCCGCTGCTGCTCGCGGGCACGAAGAGCGAGGTGCATCCGGAGCCCAAGGGCGTGGTGCTCATCCTGGCGCCGTGGAACTACCCGTTCCACCTGCTGGTGTCGCCGCTGGTGGCGGCGGTGGCGGCGGGCAACGCCGTCCTGTGCAAACCGAGTGAGAAGACGCCGGGCACGGCGCGCTTCCTGGCGCAGCTGCTGCGGGACGTGTTTCCGCAGGACGAGGTGGCGCTGGTGGAGGGCGGCGCGGAGGTGGGCGAGGCGCTGTTGCGGCTGCCGTTCGACCACTTCTTCTTCACGGGCGGGCCACGCGTGGGGCGGAGGGTGATGGAGGCGGCGGCGAGGCACCTGGCGGGGGTGACGCTGGAGCTGGGTGGGAAGTCGCCGGTCATCGTGGATGCGTCAGCGGACGTGGACACGGCGGCGGAGCGGATTGTGTGGGGGAAGTTCCTGAACGCGGGGCAGACGTGCATCGCGCCGGACCACGTCTGGGTGCACGCGTCGAAGGAAGAGGCGCTGCTCTCAGGGATGAAGTCCGCGCTGGAGCGCTTCTACGGGAAGACGGAGGAGGCGCGGCGGGCGACGCCGGACTTCTGCCGGATGGTGGATGACGGCGCGTTCAAGCGCGTGTGCCGGTTGCTGGATGAATCCGTGGCGGGAGGGGCGCGGGTGGTGGCGGGAGGCGGCGTGCACGCGGAGACGCGCTACATCGCGCCGACAGTGCTGGCGGATGTGACGCCGGAGTCGGCGGTGATGGACGAGGAGATCTTCGGGCCGCTCCTGCCGGTGCTGCGCTTCGAGTCACTGGATGAAGTGGTGACGCAGGTGCGCGCGGGGGGCAAGCCGCTGGCCATGTATGTCTTCAGCCACGAAGAGGCCACGGTGGAGCGCCTGCTGAAGGAGACGAGCGCGGGCGGCACGGTGGTGAACAACGTGGTGTTGCACAACGTGAACCCGCACCTGCCCTTCGGAGGCGTGGGGCAGAGCGGCCTGGGCGCGTACCACGGCGAAGCAGGCTTCAAGGCCTTCAGCCACGAGCGCGCGGTGGTGCGGCAGGGCCGCACGGCCTTCACGAACCTCTTCTTCCCGCCCTACCGGGGCAAGGCCCAGCGCCTGGCCCGGCTCGCGAGCAAGTTGTTCGAATAGCTCCGCTAGCTGCGCAGCCCCGGGGCTTCCTGGCCCGTGCGCGCGGCGTACTCCGTGTAGCCGCCGCCGTACTTGTGGATGCCGTCCGGCGTCAACTCCAGCACGCGGTTGGACAGCGCGCCCAGGAAGTGCCGGCCGTGGGGCACAACAATGTTGTGCACTCGTAGCATGACAGCGCCTGATGCGACTCGCGGGCAGGCCAAGTAGTCCCGTAAGGACAAACAACCCATCCCAGCCCCTCGTTGACCTGCCTGACTGACGACCGACAGGCTATTGGCCGACTCTGTCTTTCGGGGGAACGGATGCAAGAGCAAACCCGGCCCAGGCTGGTCCTATGGCCTTGGCATGGCTTCCTGCTGTTGTTGGCAGGGGGGCTGTGGGGATGCCCCGGACAGGATGCTCCCTCTCCCCCTGACGAGGTCTGCATTTCCGCCACGTGTGGCGGAGTGGACGCAGGCATGGATGGAGGCGGGGTGCAGGCTCCCTCGGCCATCGACCGCACCATCCCCACCGACTTCGGCGCCTCCATCGAGTTTCTCTACAAAGGCCCGAACCCGGTGCAGGTGGGCGTGGCCGAAGGTGCCTTGGATACGCGCAGGATTGGCGTCATTCGCGGGAAGGTGATGGGCAGGAATGGACAGCCCATCGTGGATGCTCGCATGGGTGTCCTTGCCCACCCCGAACTGGGTCATACGCTCACGAATGCCCAAGGTGAGTACTCGCTCGCAGTGAATGGCGGTGGGGCACTCACGCTCGAAGTGGAGAAGCCAGGGTTCCTCCCCGTCCAGCGACAGGTGGATGTCCCGTGGCGCGAATTCGTTCCCCTTCCAGCGGTGGTGTTGACCGCCTTGGACTCCAGCGTCACGGCCATCACACCGGGAGCCACGGAGTTCCAGGTCGCGCGGGGCAGCGTGGTGGAGGACAGCGCCGGCAGCCGCCAGGCCACCCTGCTGTTCGCGCCCGGAACCCAGGCGGAGATGTTCCTGCGCGACGGGACCCGAGTTCCCCTGACGGGACCGTTTCACGTGCGCGCGACCGAGTACACCGTCGGGAGCGAGGGCCCCGCGGCCATGCCCGGCAGGCTGCCAGCCACCAGCGGCTACACCTACGCCGTGGAGCTGAGCGTGGACGAAGCGCTGGAGGCAGGCGCCACCGAGGTGCGCTTCAGCCCGCCGGTCCAGGGATACGTGGACAACTTCCTCGCGTTTCCAGCGGGTCTCGTCGTGCCCTCCGGCTACTACGACCGGCAACAGGGCCACTGGCGCACCTCGGACAATGGGCGGGTCATCGCGCTCGTGGGGGAACGCGACGGGCTCGCTCAAGTGGATGCGGATGGAGATGGCGCGCCTGACGACCGCGAGCAATTGACCGCCTTGGGCTTCACCGATGCGGAGCGTGCATGCCTGGCCGCCTTGTATGCCGTGGGCAAGAGCCTGTGGCGGGTGCCCATCACGCACTTCACGCCGTATGACTACAACTGGCCTTTTGGGCCTCCACCGGATGCGCAAGAGCCCCAGCAACCCGAGCCACGGGCTGAGACACCGGAGGCCCAGCCCGACTGTGAAAGCGGCAGCATCATCGAATGCCAGAACCAGACGTTGGGAGAGGTCCTGTCCATCCCCGGGACGCCCTTCCAACTTCACTACCGCAGTGACCGGGCCGCCGCCCGCACCGCGAACCGGGCCCTCCGGATCCCGCTGAGCGGAGGCCACGTCCCCGCGAGCCTGAAGAACATCGTCCTCATCGTGAACGTCGCGGGACAGGACTTCGCCCGAACCTTCCCTCCGCGTCCGCACCAGAGCTATCGCTTCGTCTGGGATGGCCTGGATGCTTTCGGCCGGCAGGTGTGGGGAGAACAGACCGTCCACATCCGGATCGGCTACGTCTACGGGTTGAGCTACTACGCGAGCCCGGATGATCAGTACCAGGCCTGGGCCCGGTATGGAGATCGAAGTACTCAGTTCGAGGGCCCTGACGGCCGGGGCACGACGCTGTGGCAGTTCCACACCGCCACGGTGGTGTCCCTGCCGGACTTCAGCCAACTGGGAGGCTGGAGCCTCGACACGCATCATGTCTACGACCCGTGGCGGAGCACCCTCTACCTGGGCCAGGGAGGAACCCTTCCCGGGCGGGAGCCCCTGGGACGGACGCCCAGGGTGCTGACCACCGCGACGCCGACCTTCAGTGGAGACCATGGCCCGGCGAAGCAGGCGCGTCTCGCCGCGCCCCAGGGCGTTGCCGTCGCGGCGGATGGAACGGTCTACATCGCGGACACGGGTAACCACCGCATCCGGCAGGTGAAGCCCAATGGGGTCATCTCCACGGTGGCGGGCAACGGGGTGAAGGGCGCGGCGGGAGATGGCGGCAGGGCGCTCCTCGCCAGCCTGGATTCTCCCGAGGCGGTGGCCGTGGGGCCGGAGGGAATCCTCTACATCGCGGACACGGGCAACCACCGCATCCGCCAGGTCACTCCAGACGGACGCATCTCCACTGTGGTGGGCACGGGGCTCGCGGCGGACGGTGGAGACGGAGGTCCCGCGCCCCTGGCGAACCTGAATGCTCCCGCGGGCGTCGCGGTGGGACCGGACGGCAGCCTCTACCTCGCGGATACCGGCAACCACCGCATCCGTCGCGCCACACCAGACGGCATCATCTCCACGGTGGCGGGCACGGGTACCCGTGGGGCATCGAGGGAAGGCGGGCTCGCGATCACGGCGGACCTGGACACACCGCGTGCACTGGTCGTGAGCCATGAAGGCGTCATCTCCTTCGTGGACTCGGGCAACCGCCGTCTGCGACAGGTGGATACGGAGGGCAGACTGTTCACGCTGCTCTCCTCACTGGACGAGGAGGAGCTGCGCATCGGCAGCAGGTCCCGCGGGCAGAAGCTGTACGAGGAGTCCCCGCGAGGCTCACTCTGGGGCCTTGCCCTCGGCCCTGACGGCAGCCTCTACACGTCGTCTTCTCACCGATGCCTTCTGCACCGCCTCCTCCCGGATGGCAGCGCGTGGGCCATCAACAACGGCGGATGCGGAGGAGATCCTTCCAAGGAAGGACCCCTCGCCAGTCTGACAGCGCCCAAGGGGCTCGCCGTGGCCCTCGATGGCAGCCTCCTTGTGGGGGACGCGTCCCAGTTCGTCGTCCGCAGGGTCTCCTTGGACGGCAACCTCTTTGTCTTCGCCGGAGGGGGGCCAGCGGCACCGGTCGTCACCGGGCCCGCGCCGCCCCAGTATCCGGCAGGGACTCTGGAGACACCCTGTGGCCAGGTCGATGACCTCGTGCCCTCCCCCGACGGCAGCGAGCTGTATGGCTTTGGCTGGCAGGGGCGGCACCTCTGCACCCTGGAGGCCTGGACGCTCGCGGTCCGCCATCGCTTCTCCTACGACGAGAACGCACGGCTGGTGTCCATCATGGACGGCCATGGTCGCATCACCCGGATTGAACGGGACGCGGCAGGGACACCCACCGCCATCCTGGCGCCCCACGGCCAGCGCACCGTGTTGAAGGTAGGGCCCGATGGATTGCTCACCTCCCTCGCCCGGCCAGGCAGGGAGAGCGTGACCCTGACCTACCAGGAGGGCGGACTGCTCTCATCCCTGCGAGACGAACGCGGCGGGATGCACCTGTTCGAATACAGCCCGGAAGGCTGGCTGACGAAGGACTCCAACCCCTCGGGAGGATTCAAGGCCCTCACACGGGCGCAGGGGGATACCGGCTACACGGTGACGCTCTCCACCGCGACGGGGCGCACCCGGAAGTACCAGTTGGAAGACCTGGAGTCAGGCGTCCAGCGGCGCATCACCACCGCGGCGGATGGGACGGCGTGGACGACACTGCGTTTACCGAATGGCACCACGGTCTCCACCGCACCGGATGGCACGGTCACCACGGTGGTGGAGACGCCGGAGCCCCGCCTGGGCATGCAGTCGCCGCTCGTGGCGTCGCGCACCGTGAAGCTGCCGAGCGGGTTGAGCTCCACATCCAGTCACCAGCGAGAGGTGACGCTCCTGCCCCAGGGCACGCTGCTGGACGTGGGGACGCAGACGGACACGGTGACGGTGAATGGCCGGACCACCACCGCCCGCTATGAGCCGTCTGGCCGACGGCTCCTTTCCACCAGCCCCATGGGCAGGGTGTCGGTCCTCACGATGGACGCGCAGGGGCGCCTCCACAAGGCCGAGGCGCCGGGCCTGCTTCCGGTGGAGTTCACCTACGACGAGGAGGGCCGTCCCGGTTCCATCGTCCAGGGGAGCCGGCGGAGGACCTTCGCGTATGGAGCGGACGGCGCCTTGCGCTCCGTGACGGATGGGCTGGACCGCGCCACCGTCTTCACGCGGGACGAGGCCGGTCGCCTCACCTCCAGCACCCTTCCTGGAAACCGTGTCACGGGATTCACCTATGAGACGGGGGACTCGCCCGCCTCGGTGACGCCACCCGGACGGCCCTCACACGCGTTCCAGTACACGGCCACGGAGGCACTGGCGTCATATGCGCCTCCTGGAGGGAGCGCCTTCGCGTCTGGCTACACCTACGACCTGGATGATGCGCTCACCGAGTTCCGACAGCCGGGCGGCGCCGTGTCATTCGCCTACGACGCCGCGGGGCGACTCGTCACCCTGGACATCCCGGGCACGCGCGTCACGACTGGCTATGACGGAGCAGGGCGTCTCCGCTCGCTCGCGAGCACCTCAGGAGTGGGGCTCGAATTCAGCCACGACGGCCCGCTGGTGACCGGAGTCTCCTGGAAGGGGGCCGTCGAGGGTTCGCTCCAATACGGCCACGACGCGGACTTCCGGGTCTCGACGTCCGCCGTCAATGGCGAGTCGCCCGTGGCGTATGCCTATGACCTGGACGGATTGCTCGTCTCGGCGGGAGCGCTGAGGCTGTCCCGGCGCGATGACAACGGCTTGCTGGCGGGAACACGTCTCGGCGCGGTCTCCACCGCCGAAACACCCAACGCCTACGGAGAGCTGGAGTCCTGGTCCGCCACTTCCGGGAACGTCCCGCTGTTGTACTACCAGTTGGAGCGCGACGTGCTGGGCCGCATCGTCCGGCGGACCGAAGCCGAGGGGACCACCGTCCATACGGACGTCTTCACCCATGACGAGGCCGGAAGGCTGGCGTCCGTCACCCGCGACGGAGTCCTGCTGGAGGCGAACACCTACGACGCCAATGGCAACCGCACCTCCGTCCTCCGGGGCGAGTTGCAGACGGCCACCCATGACGCCCAGGACCGGCTCCTGTCCTTCGGGAACAGGACCTACAGCTACGGCCCTGGTGGGGACCTCCAGACGCGCACGGAGGGAGCGCGCACCACCCAGTACGCGTATGACGCGCTGGGCGCACTGGTGCATGTCGAGATCCCGGACGGCACGCAGCTCGAGTACGTGCTCGACGCCGCGTCGAGGCGGGTCGGCAAGAAGGTGGATGGCACGCTCATCCAGGGCTTTCTCTACGAAGGACGGCGGGTCATCGCGGAGATCGATGGCGCGGGGAACGTCGTCAGCCGCTTCGTTCATGCCACGCGGGGCCACGCGCCCGACTTCATGATCAAGGGAGACATCCCCTATCGAATCCTCACGGATCCGCTGGGAAGCCCACGGCTCGTGGTCGACACCCGGAACGGGACGGTGGTGCAGCGCATGGAGTACGACGTCTGGGGAAAGGTCGTCGCGGATTCGAACCCCGGCTTCCAGCCCTTCGGCTTCGCGGGGGGCCTCTATGACCGGGACACGAAGCTGACCCGCTTCGGGGCTCGGGACTACGACGCCGAAACGGGGCGGTGGACGGCCAAGGACCCCATCCGATTCGCGGGCGGGGACTCCAACCTCTACGCCTACGTGGGCAACGATCCGGTCAACCTGATTGATCCAAGCGGTCGTTTCGCGGGCCCCACGCCCGTCGTGACGGCCGCGGCAGGAGTTTCCCTCAACTGGGTCGCGGGAGCAGGACTCGCCTTCTCAGGCGGATGGCTCGCGGGCACCTGGCTGAATGAGAACTTCCTGGAGGCTCCCATCCAGGCGTTCCTCTGGAACCACTTTGGCGACGGCGGACTGGATGGAGGCATGTGCCATGTCGCCATCAAGCCACATGGAAACTCTGCCGGCAGTCCACGCACGACGTTTCTCTATCGACTCGCGGATCGAGACACGGGAGAACACTTGAAGTGGGGCGTCAGCCAGAATCCTGAAGGCCGCTACCCTTCGAAGTTCATGAAAGACAAGACTCTCTTCGTCGAAGACCAAGGACCGCGCCGACTGATGCTCGACATCGAACGTGACATGGTGGAACTTGATCCCGGACCACTCAACCATGAGCCCTGGGCAGGCAAGGGGCTCCCATGATGTACATTGGCGCCGTCTTTGGCGGTCCTGAACTCGCCGACGCCCCCATTGAAAAGGCGATCCGTCTGATCGGGAAGGCGCGAGGCCCGATAGAAAAGAGCGATTCCGGAGCATTGGACATCGTCTTCCATGTGCCCGGCTCTCTCCTCAAGCCAGAGTTCACGGGAGTCCGCACGGCAAAATTCTCGCGCAAGGAACGAATGCTCATGCTTCAGATTGCCGTTCCAGAGGAACAAGTCCATACACCTGATGTCCGTTGGTTACTGGACGCGATACGCGAGGCCGTTCGACTTGCGCGCCCCAAGTTTGAGCGTGCCGGAATCGGTTACCCGGAACAGGAGCATCTCGCCATCGTGGACAGGATCCAAATGGAACTCCTGAAGTAACTCTGCCTCTGGCCCACGGCATCACAAGGTCCCAGGCTGCCTCGGACATTCACCACGAAACCTGGCTTTCTCAATCGGAAGCAGGAATTCAAACTGTAACGACTGCCTTCCTCAAAGAGGTTATCGATGCCAGCCCAGAGAACGTCCTGCCTCCTGCTGACTGGCGCTTCAGTCGCGCTACTGGCCCCGCAATGGCTGAGTTCGAGAACCCCAGCACATTTCCCATTTGCGCAACTCCGCCATGGCATGACACGAGCCGAAGCGGAAGCGCTCGGACAAAACGTCACACTGGGCGGATACCCGGCGAAGGTGACCTACGGGTTTTCCTCGGACGAAAAGCTTGAGAACGTTGGGGCCTCGGTCTTTCGCCGGGAAGCGCGCTGCGCAACGGCGTTCAAGGCCCTCCACGATGAGGCCGTTTCCGTTCTTGGCGCTCCCACCTCCTCCAACCGAATGGGGGAAGGCAAGCAGTGTGAAGACTGGACCCTCGGTGACTCAGCGCTTCGCATCTGCTGCAGACAAGCAAGCCCAGTGGACGGAGGAACAGGCTGGATGCTCCTGATGGCGCTCAAGTCCTTCAATCCCCATGAGAAGTTCGACATCTGGAACGGGTTCCATTGAGGTTCATGATGGAGCGCGCGCCCAGACTCGATACCTTCAGGATCATCAAGTTCGCGAGCGGCAAGCCATGAGCGTCTTGGACGAGGCAGATCGAAAGCTGACCGACAACGAGTGCGCAGGCGCTCGGGACGACTACCGCGCGGCCATGCAACAGCAGGAGCCGTCGAGCGCGGCTCTCGCGAACCTTGACGTGGCGGAGGAGTGCGAGGCCCTCCAGTTCCGGCTCAAACTGGGCCGGCTGTACCCCGGGTCCTTCTCCGTCAAGCTCAACCTCGCCCACGCCCTCGTGAAGGCACGCGGGGCACGCCGAGCACTGGGGCACTGTGATGAACTGCTCGCGGATGCATCCCGGAGTCCCACGGAGCGGTTCGGTGTGCGCCGAGTCCGCATGAAGGCGGCTCTCGCCTCCGCCGAGTACATGATCGCCGCAGAGGACTTCGCGTACCTGATCGAAGCCGTGCGTGACCAGACTGGCCACCGACGGTTTGCCGTCAGCTTCGCGGCGGTGATCGCGGGGCTTGAAGACTGGCGAGCGGAGGCGTTCGTAGAGTTGCTGCAGAGGAACCTGCCGAAGCCGAACGACTTCGACGCCCTTCTTGCGGCCAAGGCGGCGGAACTCAAGGCGCTCCGACAGTTCGAGGCTGACTCATGAGGCTCACTGCAACCATCACTTCACCAACAAAGAAATCCATGGGCGAAACCGTTGCTTCGCTTGAAATCGCAATCGAAGAAGGCGCCCTCTATCTGTTCCGCCAGGGAGTCAACGGGGAACCACTCGGTGACACATGGCACCAAAGCATCGAGGAGGCCATGCGTCAGGCGAAGTTTGAGTTTCAGTAGGCCCTGCCGACTGGACGCAAGTCGAAGATTGAGCCCAACGGCAGCGTCGCCCAGAGCGCTCCCACGCTCTGGGCGACTGATACGTCAGCTGCGCAGGCCCGGGGCTTCCTGACCGGTGCGCGCGACGTACTCCGTGTAGCCGCCGCCGTACTTGTGGATGCCGTCCGGCGTCAGCTCCAGCACGCGGTTGGACAGCGCTCCCAGGAAGTGCCGGTCGTGGGACACGAACAACATCGTGCCCTCGTAGCGCGACAACGCCGTGATCAGCATCTCCTTCGTGCCCATGTCCAGGTGGTTCGTGGGCTCGTCCAGCACCAGGAAGTTCGGCGGGTCGTAGAGCATCTGCGCCATCACCAGACGCGCCTTCTCTCCACCCGACAACACCCGGCACTTCTTCTCCACCTCGTCGCCGCTGAACCCGAAGCAGCCCGCCAGCGCCCTCAACGAGCCCTGCCCCGCCCTGGGGAACGAATCCGCCAGCTGGTCGAAGACCGTCTTCTCTCCGTCCAACAGGTCCATCGCGTGCTGCGCGAAGTAACCCATCTTCACGCTGCCACCCAGCGCCACCGTGCCGTCATCCGGCTGCGTCGAGCCCGTCACCAGCTTCAGCAACGTGGACTTGCCCGCGCCGTTCACTCCCATCACGCACCAGCGCTCCGCGCGGCGCACCAGGAAGTCCAGACCGTCGTAGATGGTCCGCTTGCCGTAGCCCTTGCTCACGTTCTTCAGGTTCACCACGTCGTCACCCGAACGCGGCGGCGGCTGGAACTCGAAGAGCACCGTGGAGCGGCGCTTCGGCGGCTCCACCTTCTCAATCTTCTCCAGCTTCTTCACCCGGCTCTGCACCTGCGCCGCGTGCGACGCGCGGGCCTTGAACCGCTCGATGAACTTGATCTCCTTCGCGAGCATCGCCTGCTGACGCTCGTACTGCGCCTGCTGCTGCGCCTCGTTCTGCGCGCGCTGGCCTTCGTAGAAGTCGTAGTTGCCCGAGTACGTCGTCAGCGAACCGCCGTCGATCTCCACCACCTTCGTCACGATGCGGTTCATGAACTCGCGATCGTGCGACGTCATCAGCAGGCCGCCCTCGTACCCCTTGAGGAAGCCCTCCAGCCAGATGAGCGATTCCAGGTCCAGGTGGTTGGAAGGCTCGTCCAGGAACATCGCGTCCGGCCGCATCAGCAGGATGCGGGAGAGCGCCACGCGCATCTTCCAGCCGCCCGACAGCTTGCCCACGTCGCCGTCCATCATCTCTTCGCTGAAGCCCAGGCCCGCGAGGATTTCCCGCGCGCGGCCCTCCAGCGCGTACCCGCCCAGCTCCTCGAACCGGCCCTGCACGACGCCGTAGCGCTCGACGAGCTTCTCCATGTTGTCCGCCTGGTCCGGATCCCCCATGGCGGCTTCCAGGTGCTTCATCTCCGCCGCGACGGTGCTCACCGGGCCCGCGCCGTCCATGACCTCGGACACCGCGCTGCGGCCGTTCATCTCACCGACGTCCTGGCTGAAGTAGCCAATGGTGACGCCGCGGTCGATGGAGACCTGTCCTTCGTCCGGGTACTCCTGGCCGGTCATCATCCGGAACAGCGTCGTCTTGCCCGCGCCGTTCGGGCCCACCAGGCCCACCTTTTCGCCCTTGTGGAGGGCGGCCGACGCCTCGATGAAGAGGATCTGCTGACCGTGTTGCTTGCCGATGTTGTCGAGACGGATCATGTGCGTACCGAAAAGGCCCGGGGAATCAGGCGGCGCGCCCTTATGCCACGAGCCGCCCACCGGAGGGATGGTTCCGAACCCCCAACCGCCCCAGGTCCATCCACGCAGCCGGGCAGGCAGGCCCCCGCCCGTGCGATTCCGCCCGGCTTGGAACCTGGAACGCGGGCCTCAGTTGTCCCGGTGCACCGTGCCCGGGGAGAACGCCGGGGTGCAGATGGCCACGTACTCCGCGCCGTCCTCCTCGGGGGTGCTGTAGCGGACCCACTCGCCGGGTTCGCACACCACCGTCTGGCCGGCGTGGACGTCCATCACCCCGCCCTTGTGCTCCACCCGCAGCGTGCCCGCGAGCACCAGGGTGATTTCACGGAACTCGGGCGTCTGGCCCGGCTCCTCCCACCCACCGGGGCTGCGCATGTGGGCCACGCTGATGTTGGACGTCTTGGAGTTCACCCGGCCCACGTACTCGTCGATGAGCTTCGGCTTGTTGCCCACGGCCGTCACGCGGATGGGCTTCGGGATGAGCGTGGGCATGCGGATGCTCCAGGGAAGGACGAAGGGAACAGCAGCCATCCCTACCCTACCAGCGCGTGGCGTAGAGTGCCGCCGTGCTGACCGTCGACAACCATCCCCTCCTCGACCTCATCGCCTTCACCTCCTCTTTTCCCGCCCCCCTGGGGGACCTGCCCGCGCCCGACTGGCTGCAGGCCCTGCTGAAGCCCGGCGCCACCGCCCCCGTCCAGAGTGACGACGCCGTCCGGGGCGCCGTGCGCGACCTGCTCCGCCATGGCGGCTACAAGCCCACGGGCCGGGGCAAGCCCGCCTCCGAGTACCTGGTGCGAGCCTCCGGCGACGGCACCCTGGGCACCATCAACGCCGCGGTGGACGCCTGCAACGCCGTGTCCCTGCACAGCGGCCTGCCCATCAGCGTCGTGGACCTGGACAAAGCCCAGGCCCCGTTCCGCGTCTCCACCGCCATTCAGGGCGACCGCTACGTCTTCAACGCGTCCGGGCAGGCCATCGACCTGGAGGGCCTCTTGTGCCTCTTCGACGCGCAGGGCCCGTGCGCCAACGCGGTGAAGGACGCCCAGCGCACGAAGACGGACGCCACCACGCGCCGCACGCTCACGCTGCTGTGGGGCACGAAGGAGCTGAAGGGCCACACCGAGCGCGCCTTCACCTGGTACCGCGAGTTGCTGGAGCGCCTGGGCGCCACCGTCGAGCCCGTGCGCTGAGAAAGCCCTACGCCCCGGGCTTCAACGCCAGCCCCGCCACGATGCGGTCGACGATGCCTTCGGGCGGGGGCGTCACATCCACGGTGAACGCGTCGTCGGGGACCTCCAGGGTCTCCAGCTGGCTGTCGAGCAGCGACGCCGGCATGAAGTGGCCCAGGCGCTTCTGGAGCCGCTCGCGGATGAGGGACGCGGACGCGTGCAGGTACACCCAGCGCTCTCGCGCGGGGTCCACGGTGAGCCTGGCGCGGTAGAGGGCCTTGAGGCCGGAGAACGCCAGCACCAGGTCTTCGTCCGCCTCCAGCGCCTTCTCCATCCTCGCGCGCAGGAGCTCCAGCCACGGCTGCCGGTCCACGTCCGTCAGCGGCGTGCCCGCGGCCATCTTCCGGCGGTTCTCCACCGAGTGCAGGTCGTCCGCGTCCACGAACGTCCACCCCAGCCGGTCCGCGAGCGCCCGGCCCACCGTGGACTTCCCGGTGCCTGAAACGCCCATGACGATGACCACCATGCCGTTGCTGCCTCCCTCGGGTGTCGCGCGCTCCCTCATGCTGCGGCCTTCCCGCTCCAGGTGCCATGCGAGAAGCACGGCCGGTGACACACCGGACGTGAGCGTCCGCTGCCCAACGCCACCGGGCCCGCCCCCGCCATGCCTTCCACGTCGCGACGGGGAACCGCTACCCTCCGCGCCATCATGACTTCCGTGGGAGCAACCCCCGGCCGGACGTTCATCCGGCTCCTCCTGTGCAGCGGCCTGCTCGCGCTGGTGTCCCTGACCGCCTGCCGCGACCCCGCCGCCGCTTCCGGCACCGCGCTCTTCGTCACCGCCCAGTTCGAGCCCGCCCTGAACCTCACCCGGCTGCGCATCTCCGCCACCGCGGACGGCGCCTCCGTGCCCACCTCGCTGCTGCCCGAGGACTCCAGCCGCGCGCTCGTGAACGGTGAGACGTTCCGCGTCCTCCTGGACGGCGCGGCCAACGGCACCCAGGCCACCGTCCGCGTGGACGGCCTGCGCGACGACGCCACGGTCGCCACCGGCGAGGCCGCCGCCACCGTGCGCGACGGCTACGAGGTGGAGGTCACCGTGCGGCTGACCGCCTCCAACAGCGGCACCTTCTGCGTGGACTGTCCGGACGGCTGCTGCCGCGAAGGCGTGTGCACGTCCCGCACCTTCCGCACCTGCGGCGTGGGCGGCGTCGCCTGTGAAATCTGCGACTCGGACCGCGCCGACACCTGCACCAACCGTGGCACCTGCGGCTGCGGCGATGGCCCGGCCTGTGACCTCAACGCCAACAGTTGCAGAAGCGGCAAGTGCTTCTGCGGCCTCCTCAACGCATGCGGCCCGGGCCTGGCGTGCATCAACAACGTCTGCAAGTGCGACCCGTCCACCTGCGCCGGCTGCTGCGACGGCAACAGCTGCATCCCCGCGCCCAACAAGAACCAGTGCGGCAGGGGCGGCGAGGCCTGCAAGAAGTGCGACAAGCGCTGCAACCCGGACGGCTCCTGCGACTGACGGCTCACCTTGCCTTCGCGGCCAGCTCCCGGGCTGTCTCGACGAAGAGGCGCAGCGGCCCGGAGCGCCGCGCACGGCTGGGGTAGTAGAGGAAGAAGCCGGGGACGGTGGGCGCGTAGGCCTCCAGCACCCGCACGAGCGTCCCGCTGCGCAGCTGCTCCCGCACCTCCGGCTCGAAGGCGTAGGTGAGCCCGGCGCCTGACTCGGCCAGGTACTTCATCACCGAGCCGTCGTTGGTGACGACGCCTCCGCGCACCGGAACGCGCCAACTCCTGCGGCCCCGCTCCAGCTCCCAGGCGTAGAGCGTCCCGGTCGTGTGCGAGCGGAAGGTGATGCACTCGTGGCGCAGCAGGTCCTCGGGCTTCCGGGGCGTCCCGTGGCGTTCGAGGTAGCGGGGCGCGCCCACCACCACGAAGCGGAAGGCGTCGGTGAGCCGCAACTGCACCATGTCACGCTCGATGGCCTCGCTCAGCCGTACACCCGCGTCGTAGCCCTCCGCCACGAGGTCCACGAAGCGCTGCTCGATGACCATCTCCACCTCCACCCGAGGGTGACGCTCGCGGAAGGTGGACAGCAACGGGCCCACGACGAAGGGCACCGCCATCGGCGGGGCTGACAGGCGCAGGCTGCCCACCGCCTCGCCGGGCTGGGCGGCCACATGGGCGAGGGCCTCCACGGCCTGCCCGAGTCCAGGGCCTGCCTCCTCCACGAGGCGCCGCCCGGCTTCGGTCAGCGCCACGCTGCGCGTCGTCCGATTGAGCAGCACCACGCGGAGCTGCTCCTCGAGCACACGCACCGCCTTGCTGACCGCGGGCGTGGAGACCCCCAGTTCGCGCGCCGCCCCGCTGAAGCTGCGCAGGCGCGCCACGGTGAGCAACACATGCAACTGCGGAAGGAGAGCCGTCTTCATGGCGCGAGTCCTCTGCGAAGCCAGGCGGAAGCCCCGCTCCGCGTTCTTAACCCTTGGTTAAGAGCCTCTTGGCTTTCTTGCGTCTAGTCCGGAGCGGGACCGGGGCGTATTTCTTTCGCATCGGTTCGAAGCATTCGCCTTCCGCGCGGCACCCCGCCGCCGAGGGCCACCGGAGGATCCTCATGAGCAAGGTCTGGTTTGTCACCGGCGCCAGCAGTGGCATCGGTGCGGGAGTCGTCAGGGCCGCCCTGGACGCGGGGGACCGCGTCATCGCCACGGCGCGCAACGTGGAGAAGCTGCGGTCCGCCATCGGCGAGCAGGCGGGTGACCGGCTCGCGTTCGTGCCGCTGGACGTCACGAAGGAAGAGCAGGCACGACAGGCCGTCGCCGCCGCGGTCGAGAAGTTCGGGCGCATCGACGTGCTGGTCAACAACGCCGGGTACAGCCTCATCGGCAACCTGGAGTCGTTGACCCCGGCGCAGATCGAGCAGCAGTTCGCGACCAACTTCTACGGCGTGCTGCACGTGCTGCGCGCGGTGCTCCCCGTCATGCGGCGGCAGCGCTCCGGGCGCGTCTTCAACGTGTCCTCGATGGCCGGCGTCATCGGCTATGCGACGGTGGGCGCCTATGCGGCGACGAAGTTCGCTGTCGAGGGGCTCTCGCTGTCGGTCGCCCAGGAGGTGGAGCGCTTCGGCATCACGGTGACGGTGGTCGAGCCCGGCTTCTTCCGCACCGACCTGCTCGCCCCACAGTCCGTCGTGTTCGGCGAGCTCGCCGTCGAGGGCTATGACGCACCGGCGGCCGTCAAGGAGCAGTGGCAGGGCTACCACCACAACCAGTCCGGTGACCCCGCGAAGCTCGGCAAGGCGCTCGTGCGGCTGGCCGGCATGGAGACGCCGCCGAAGCAGTTCTTCGCGGGGAGCGACGCGGTCAGCGGCATCACCGCGGACCTGGAGGCGCGGCTCGCCGAGGCGCGGGCGCACAAGGACCTGTCGGTTTCGACGGACGGCAACTTCCAGCTCCCATCCACCAAGAGCCAAGGGAGTCCCCCATGAAGAAGAACGAGCAGACACCTGAAGCGGGCACGAAGGACCGGCGGGGTCTCAGCCGCCGTGACCTCCTGGCCAGCACGGCCCTCCTCGGAGCAGGGGCGGCGGCTGGGACCTGGGCATGCGCCACGCCGTCCGGGCAGTCCAGGGCTCCAGTCATCGGAGGCGCCACGATGAAGACGCGGAAGCTGGGAAGCCTGGTGGTCTCGGAGCTGGGGCACGGATGCATGAGCATCAGCGCCAACTACGGTCCCCCAGCGGACCGGAACCAGGGCATCCAGGTCCTCCGGACAGCCCATGAGAAAGGAGTCACCTTCTTCGACACGGCCGAGGTCTACGGTCCCTACACGAACGAGGAGCTCGTCGGAGAAGCGCTCGCGCCCATCCGCGATCAGGTCGTCATCGCGACCAAGTTCGGCTTCAACCTCGAGGGCCCTCCGGGGCTGAACAGCCGGCCCGAGCACATCCAGAAGGTGGTCGAGGGTTCGCTGAAGCGCCTCAAGACGGACCGCATCGACCTCTACTACCAGCACCGCGTCGACCCCCACGTGCCCATCGAGGACGTGGCGGGCGCGGTGAAGGACCTGATTGCCCAGGGCAAGGTCCTGCACTTCGGCCTCTCCGAGGCCAGTGCGCGGACCATTCGCCGGGCGCATGCCGTTCAACCGGTCACGGCCGTCCAGACCGAGTACTCGTTCATGGAGCGGGACGCGGAGAAGAACGGCGTCCTCGCGGTGTGCGAGGAGCTGGGAATCGGCTTCGTTCCATGGGGACCGGTGGGGATGGGGTTCCTGACCGGGACGCTCGACGCCAGCACGAGGCTCGACCCGAAGACCGATCTCCGCTCCGGCTTCACACGCTTCACCCCGGAGAACCTGGCCGCGAACACGCCCATCGTCGAGGCGCTGCGGAGCGTTGCCGCGAAGAAGGGCGCAACGCCCGCGCAGCTTGCGCTCGCATGGCTGCTGTCGCGGAAGCCGTGGATCGTTCCAATCCCGGGGACGCGCAACCCGGTGCACCTCGAGGAGAACCTGGGGGCCCGCTACATCCAGCTGACGGCCGCGGAGCTTCGCGAGCTCGAGACGGCCTTCTCCAGGCTCACGGTGCACGGCGGCCGGATGAACGAGATGCAGATGGACGCGGTCGACTCGATGAAGTGACCGGTCGTCCGGAGGCTCAGCGCACGGTGAACGGGCGCGAGCTTCCCGCGTACGGGTGGATGCGCCCGTCCCAGCCGGACTTCCAGTTCCCCTCGTGCACCAGCCGGTACGTGCCCGGCTGCGTGTCCCGGGGAATGGGCCACGTGATTCGCACCTTCGAGCACGCGAGCGTGGGCACGCAGAACTCGCGCTGCCAGTGGTACAGCGCGACTCCGTCCCCGTCGTTCGCCACGTCGCGCCACGTGCCATCCGGCTCCCGCCGCTGCACGCGCAGGAAGGTGCCGCCCAGCTTCAAGTCATTGCGCGGATGGCCGCCCCAGAAGGTGACGCTCGCCGTGTCGCCGCGCGCGTAGGAAGCCTTCGCCTCCTCCGAGACGGCGCCGAAGTCCACCCAGAGCAGCTTGTCGTCGAACACCACGCCGGGCTGCAGCCCCACCACCACCTTGCGCAGGTCGCGCGGCGTGGGACCGGGCGGCACGGACGCCCCTTCGCGCAACGCGCTCGCGAGCCCCGTGAAGGACTGTTGCAGCGCCCCCAGCGTCCACGGGCCGAAGTGCGTGGACGCGCCCTCGTAGTCCTGACGCGCGTACTCCTCGCGCGTGGCCACGTAGCCCGAATAGGCATTGGCCGGTCCCGCGATGACCACGTCCGTCACGCCCGTGCCCTGGAGCTGCGCGCGCACCGTGTCGCGCAGCCTGCGTCCCGCCATGGTGGTCAGCTCGAAGGGCACCGCCACCAACGCCAGCGGTCCCACCGTCACCACCTGCAGGGGCAGCACCTCCGGGGACCACGGGTAGGGCTTCATGGTGCCCATCTCCAGGACGATGGGCTTCTCTGCCTGGCAGGGCGTGGTGACGGCGGCGCAGGTGAACTGGCTCCACACGTCGTGCACGTTCTCGCACGTGGCCCCTTCCGAACCGAAGCCGGGCCCGTCCTCCGCTCCCGCCAGCATGGACAGGCCGATGGCCGCGGGGCAGGTGCGGTGCGTTCTGCCGTCCGTGAACGCGGGCGCGACGTCCACCGCGTCCATCTTCACGTAGGCGTGCCGGTAGTCCACGCCGCCCATCACCGGCATCCCGGCGGTGGACCACAGGTGCTCGGCGAAGTCGTATTGCTTCTTCGCGGACAGGGCCGCGTCCTCGAAGTCGTTCGCGCCGCCGCCGTTCGTGCCGCCCAGGATGTTGGGCGTGACGTCGCCTTCATTCGAGTTCGCGAACGCCGCGACGAAGGTGTCCGGGCCTCCGGGCGTCCGTCCTCCCTTCTCCACCTCGAACGTGTGCGCCGCGAGCCCCTTGTTGTCGCCGCTGATGTACGTGTTCGTGTTGCCGATGGACGTGGCGTGCACGGCGAACCAGTTGACGAGCCCCAGCTCGCGCCCGTCCGCTGCCGTCATCCGGAGCAGCGTCATGCGGTCGTCCACGTTGTCGGAATAGCGGGCGCGCTCGGACTCCGGGTTGCGCAGGTAGGCTTCCGGTGAGCGGTTGATGCTGGCGCCATGCAGGTCGCCCGAGGACAGCCGCAGCGAGCCATCGGCCAGGCGTGCGTTGGCGCGGAGGATGGAGTCCGTGATGCCGGAGACGATGGCCTCGAAGTTCTGGGGCACGAAGCCGAAGGTGGTCAGATTGTAGAACGTGTAGTGGCTGAAGCCGCCCGGCCCGGAGTGCGTGTGCGTGGCGCTGAGCAACACGTTGTCGTCGGAGAACGTGTCGCCCAGCTTCGAGCGCAGCCGCTCCACCACCTGCTGCTTCACCGCCTGGAACACCATGCCCAGGTCCGCGCTGACGAAGGCCACGCGGCGGCCGTTGCACGGCGAGGCGATGACGAACGCCCGCGAGTACAGCCGCAGGTGGATGCCCTCCGTCTTCTGGGACACCTGCCCGTAGCCCATCATCCCCACCTCCGCCGCGGGGCCGGTGATGTCCGAGCGCGCCGCGCCGAGGAGGAAGTTCGCCGATCCCTCGCACGCGTTGGCCGGAGCTTGCGCCGGAGCCGGAGCCTGCGGCGTGCCCGCCTGCGCGCTCGCCGTGGACAGCCGGAACCCAGCGCCCGGCCCCAGCGACAGCACGCAGCCCAGCAGCAGCCCGAGCACGGGAGCGAGGCGGGCGTTCAGCGTGCGCATGACATCCTCCACGGCCTTCCGGAAGGGAAGGCCCCCGGCGGCGGCGGGTCCCAGCGTGTCGCTGTCGTCCCCTGGAGGGGAGCGCACGCGAGGGCAAGCCGTCCGACGCTCCACACTCGAACACGGGAGCGCGGCGGATTCAGTCCATTTCGCGGCAGCGGACGGGGCGGCCCGCTCCGCCGCATGGACGCGGAATGCGGGCCGGTCAGGCCCCGGGGGTGGGCCGCGCGGCGACGTGCAGGGTGACGCGGAAGGTGGCGCCGTGGCCCTGCGTGGACTCCGCGGCGATGGTGCCGCCCAGCGCGCGCACGATGGTGTCGCAGATGGACAGGCCCAGGCCGGTGCCCTGGCCCGGCGCCTTGGTGGTGAAGAAGGGGTCGAAGATGCGGCGCAGCAGCTCCGGCGCGATGCCCCGGCCCGTGTCGCGCACCTCCACCACCACCCGGCCGTCGTCATCCACGCGGCTGATGAGCCGGATCTCGTGCTCGTCCGTGAAGCCTTCCGGAATCGCGTGCGCGGCGTTGATGACCAGGTTGAGGAACACCTGGAACAGCTTGCCCTCGTTGGCGCGCACCGTCGGCACGACGCCGTACTGCTTCACCAGCCGGGCGCGCGGCCGGATTTCACTGGCCGCCATCTGCGCGACGGAGTCCAGCACGCGGTGCAGGTCCACCGACTCCTCGTGCGCGTCGTCCACGCGGGAGAAGACCTTGAGCTGGCGGACAATCTGGCGCATCCGCTCGGAGCCCTCGCGCGCGTCGTCCAGCACCTGCTGGTATTCCAGCAGCTCCTCGGCGCCCAGGGGCCGGGGCATGGGGCCCAGCGCGCGGTGCAGGAACTCCAGGTTGGAGAGCACGTAGGACAGCGGGTTGTTCAGCTCGTGCGCGATGCCCGCGGCCAGCATGCCCATGGAGGCCAGCCGGTCCCCCAGCATGAGCTGCGCCTGCATGTGCTTGCGCTCGGTGAAGTCGCGCGCCACCGTCACGCGCGCGGGCACGCCGTCGAAGAGCACGCCCAGCGTCACCAGGTCCGCGCTCACCACCCGCCCGTCCCGGCGCACCAGCGGCACCTCGTGCGAGCGGGCGGCCAGCGCCCCGTCCTGCGCCTCCTCCAGGTGGCGGCGCGCGACCTCCTGGTCCTCGCGCCGCACCAGGCCCAGCAGGTGCCGGCCCAACAGCTGCGCGGGGTCCTGGTAGCCCAGGTAGTTGGCCATGGCCGGGTTCACCGACAGGAGCATGCCGTCCGTCGTGTGCACCACTACGGGATCCGGGAACCCTTCGATGAGCAGGTGGAAGCCGGCCTCCGTGCGGCGCAGCGCCGTCTCCGTGCGCACGCGCAGCGCGTCCGTGGTGTGCTGCTCCAGCGCCAGTGACAGCGCGCCGGCCGCGCCGGACAACAGCTTCACCTCCACGTGCGACCAAGGCCGCGCGTCGTCGCAGTTGTCGAAGCCGATGAAGCCGAACGACTCGCCGTGCACCACCAGGGGCAGCACCAGCAGCGAACGGATGCCCTGCGCCAGGAGCACCGGCGCGTTGTCCGCGCCGAAGTCCTCCGGCGAGCCCTGCACGGCCTCGCCCCGGTGGAGCTGCTCCAGTTGGGGCAGCGTGAAGGCCTGGTCGATGGGCCACGCCTGCGTGTCCGGGTTGTCCAGTTCGCGCGAGATGCCGGGCGCGCACCACTCCGCGCGCTGGGACTGGAGCATCCGTCCGGAGGCGTCGCGGTGGAACTCGAAGACGTAGGCGCGGCTGGCGCCCGCGACGCGGCCCAGCGGCTCCAGGACGGAGTTGTAGAAATCCCCGGAGCCCTCTGGAGCGAGCAGCTGACGCTGCACCTCCACCATCGCGCCCAGGTAGCGCTCGCGCGTGGCGGCGGCCTCCTCCGCCAGACGGCGCGGGGTGACGTCCACCAGCGTGCCCAGCACGCCGCCCAGGTGCTCCGGGTCGCCCGTCACGGACAACTCCACCCAGCGCGGCTGCGTGCCGCCCGACAGCCGCAGCTCCAGCCGCGAGGGCACGTCCGTGCGCGACAGCGCCGTGCGCAGCAGCACCCGCGCCTGGTCACGGTCCTCCGGGTGGAACAGCTCCACGAGTACGCGGCCCAGCCACGCGTGCACGGGAGCTCCGACCAGGCGCTCCCAGGCGGGGGTCGCCAGGACGAGGCGGCCCGCCGCGTCCAGTTCGAAGAGCGCCTCGCGCAGGAGCGACCCGGCGCGCTGGAAGCGACGCGTGTCCACGAGGTCGCTCGCCACGGATGACTGCCCCAGAGCAGCGGCGCTCCCCGTTTCGCGTTGCTCCTGCGCCACCGCGGCCTCCTTCAGCACGGATGAAACGGAATGAAACCTGGATTGGAGGGAAACCCACCCGGTGCGTCCGGGCCCGACCCCTCTCGCCGTCTCACCGCGGCCCGAAGCATAGGGCGCTCGAATGTTTCAAAGTCAATGGACCCACCCTGGACTCAGGGGTTTCCCTCGGAGTCTGGAGGCTCCCAGCCCCCGGGAATTCCGGAACGGGGGCGTTGACGACGATCCCCGAGCAGGCGTGCAGGCACGCCACCGACGATGGCCCATGGGGGCACGTCGCGGGTGACGACGGCGCCCATTCCAATCACCGCGTGGTCGCCCACGGTGACACCGTCGGTGATACCCGCGTTGGCGCCCACCCAGACGTCCTGGCCAATCACGATGCCCTTCGAGGTGACGGGCTGCTCGCGCACGGGGCGATCCGGCGCGAGGCCGTGGTCGAAGGCATAGAGCGTGGCGCCGGTGGCGATGCGACTGCCCTCGCCAATGCGGACGCCGCAAGTGCCGCCGTCCAGGCTGACGCGCGCGTTGAGGCTGACGCGCGATTCCAGCACCACGGGCCCGTGCACGAAGACTTCCGCGCCGATGCTGCACCCCGGCCCGATGCGCACGGTGCGGCCGGGCTCCGCGAAGATGCGCGCCTCCGGGGCAATGAAACATCCTTCGGCGATATCAACTGTCTCCAGCTCGCGAAGGCGGTCCTGCACCTCGCGCTGCCAGGCCTCCGCCCACTCGCGGTGGCGCGGCTTGAGACTGAAGTAGAGCCACGGCATCCACGACAGCCGCAGCTTGTGTTGTTCACGGCGTTGCGCGTTCAGGTCCACGTGTCCTGACCTACCACGGGCCCCGCTTCAACCGGACGCGGGCACCACGGTGAAGTGGCAGCGCTCGCGCTCCTTCGCCACGGCCTCCGCGTCCAGGGACACGGGGGACAGGTGGCAGAGCATGTCGTCCGGCTCCCACGGGTACGGCTGGCCGTCCAGGCGCACGCGCCCTTCGGCCACGGCGCGCGTGGCCTCCACGAGCGACAGCGAGGACAGGTCGCGCATCAGCGCTTCGAAGCGGCCCTGGCGCTCCGGGGTGGAGAAGTGGAAGCGGCCGCGCGCGACGACGGCCAGGTGGTACCACATGGGCCGGAAGGCCACGCCGGCCAGGCCCAGGCGCTGGGCCATGGCGAGCAGCACCTCCGTCGTCTCGCGAGACAGGCCCAGGCCGGGCACCTCCTGGCCGGGCAGCTGCGGACGCTTGTCGCTGAAGCGCGCGCGGGGATGGCGCAGGGACAGCCAGTTGGCGAAGAGGAAGGTCTCGCCCTGGATTTCCTTCTTCTCCACCACCGAGTCCGACAGCAGGTGCTCGCGGCCGCCCGCGTGGCCCAGCACCATGATGCGGTCGCCGGTGCCGCCAGTGGAGGTCACCTGCACGCGCAGGCGGCTGTAGCCCAGGCGCTCCACGTACGACAGCAGGCCGTAGCGGAAGAGCGCGTACTCGATGCCCTGCGCGGTGTAGTGGCCCAGGACGCGCGGCTGCACCTCCGGCCCCAGCCGCAGCGGGCCCTCCAGGTCCTCCAGCGAGAAGGGCTCCCAGTGCGGCGCCTTCCCGGCGGTGTTGGCCTTCTCCGGATCCAACAGGTGCGCGATGCGCTGGAAGCGCGCGCTCAACGGGTCATAGCGCGCGGTGATGCGCTGGTGGCCCAGGCCCGCGAGCACCAGCACCGTGCCCGCGAACAGCTTCCAGGACTCCGCGTGGTAGCCGCCACCGGGCAGCCACACGCTGGCCTGTCCTCGCAGCGCGGCGGCGATGGCCACGTCGCGTTTTCGCGCACCCTGGAGCGTGATGCCCACGCGCCCGAAGCGGTCCCCGGACAGCACGTCCCCGCCGGCGATGACGAAGGTGATGTCCGAGCGGGGCATGCGCGCGAGCAGGTCCTTCACCTTCTGCACGTAGGTGACGTCGTCGCAGCCGTCCGGCACGCGTGTTTCATCCACGCCGGGGGGCAGCACGCCCCAGTCGCTGCCGGACACGGAGCCGATCCACGCCTTGGGTTGTCCGGCGAGGCACGCGGCGGTGCCGTCCGGCGGGTGCGCGTCCAGGTCCAGCACGGCCACGGAGCCGTCGAAGCCGGAGGCGCGCAGGTCCGCCACGGCCACGGCGATGTCGTTGACGGTGCAGAAGCCGCCGCCCTTGTCCGGGCGCGCGTGGTGGAAGCCGCCTGCCATGTTGACCACGGGCCCCTGCCGCGCGAGCGCCAGCCGGGCCGCGCCCAGCGTCCCGCCGCACACGAGCCGCACGCTGTCCAGGAGCGCGTCCACGGGGACCTCGGACGGGTCGGTGGCGTAGATGCGCGCGAGCGTCGCGGGGTCGGAGAGGGACTCCAGGTAGCGGGCGTCGTGCACGCGCGCGAGCTGCGCGTAGGACACGGGCACGGGGTGGCGCACGTCCGCGGCGCGCACCACGCCGGCCTCCAGCAGGTACCAGGTGGTGAAGTCGGTGCCGCGCGGCTCGATGCCCACGGAGGACTCGATGCCGGTGAGGGGCAGTCGGTAGGCCTCGTCGTAGAAGACGTGCACCCGGCCGCGTCCCAGGCCCAGCTTCCACAGCCACGCTTGAATCATCCGCGCCTCGCGGGCGGCAGGGGATGGCGGGTGTTCACGGGGACGAGGGACACGGGGAGCGGGTCGAAAAGAGTGGTGGCCCCTTCATCACGCGAGGGGGCCGTGGGCGCAAGGCTCATTCCACGGGGCGATGGGCCTCTTGTTGAAGGGCGGGGCTGCGGCGGCGCACGGTGCGGGCGGCGACGGTGACGACCAGGGCCCACGCGAGCCCGGCCACCCAGCCGCCGAGCACGTCGGTGGGGTAGTGCACGCCCAGGTACACCCGGGTGCAGCCCACGAGGGCGGAGAGGAGCAGGGCCACGGTGAGGAGATAGACCTTCACGCGGCGGTGTTCGGAGAACTGGGCCAGCAGCGCGCCCAGCGTGAGGTAGGTGATGGCGGACAGCATGGCGTGTCCGCTGGGGAAGCTGGTGGACATCGTCTCGGTGAGGTGGGGCACCACCGAGGGGCGCGGGCGGTTGAAGAGGCCCTTGAGCAGCGCGTTGAGGATCCACCCGCCGACGATGGCGGACAGCACGAACAGGCTGATGCGGTAGCGGCGAGCCACCGCCAGGAAGCCGCACACGGCCACGGTGAGGAGTGACAGCACGGGGAAGCCGCCCAGGGACGTCACGTCGCGAGCGGTCTCCGCGAGCCACCACGGGCCACGGGGGAGCGCGGGGTCTTCGGGTCGGCGAAGGGAGCGCACGATGCGCTCGTCGATGTCCTGCGTTTCACCTTCGGTGACTTCGTCGGACAGATAGACGAAGCCCAGGACGCACGCGACCACGAGCAGCAGCAGCCCCAGGGGCCGCGTCACCATCACGTCCCAACCCGACACCCACCGCCATGGCCCTCGTGACATGACCGTGACTTAGGACAGCGGGTGCGGGCTGGCCACGGGCTTTTCGCGGCGAGTGTCGGGCAGGCTCCAGGTGCTCAGGGATGTTCGACGGACAGGCCCAGGGCTTCGGCGCCAGCGGCCTTCGCGCCGTCGAGGGCGCTGATGAGCCGCGTGTAGGGGGCCCGCGCGTCCGGCTGGAAGAACAGGGCGCGCTGGCCCTTGGGGCGGGCCTCCAGGAAGGCGCGCAGGCGTGGCACGAAGTCGGCTTCGCTCACGGGCTCGCCTTCCAGGAGCAGCGTGCCGTCCGCGGTGAGGCGCACGAGGCCGGGGGCCAGCTCCTTCGACGTCGGGGGCTCTTCGGTCGGGGTGGTCTGCGCGGATGGGAGCTGGAGCTGGAACTCTCCGCGCATGAGCGGGGTCACGACCATGAAGATGATCAACAGCACGAGGACCACGTCCACGAGCGGCGTGACGTTGATGTCCGACTGGATACCGGACTGGGGTTTCACCACGACGGGGCGTCTTGCGTGCATGGCGGTTCTCCTCAGTTCTTCCTCATGGAGACACCCAGGGACACTTTCAGCGCACCCGCGTCCCGCGACTGTTGCAGCACACCGAGCACGTCGCCGCAGGTGAGCGTCTCATCGGCCTTGAGGAGCAGCTTGCGGTCGGGACGGGCGCGCAGCTCCTGCTGGACGCGTTCCTGGAAGCGCGCGGCGTCCGGGAAGGACTCGTTGCCGACGTACAGCATCTTGTCGGCGGTGAGGGAGAAGACCAGCGGCTCGGGCTTCTCGCGCGGCTCGCCCTGCGCGGCGGTGGGCAGGGTGACCTCCTTGTCCTGCTGGGACAGCGGGGTCACGACCATGAAGATGATCAGCAGCACCAGCACCACGTCGACCAAAGGGGTGACGTTGATGTCGGCCTTCACTCCGCCCCTGCCTCCCACGGCCATTCCCATACACAGCCTCCGCGCGAGCTACTGCGAGTCGGAAGCCATGGGACCACGGGGCCGGGATGCCGTTGGCCGTGGGCAGTCGGTGATTCGGTCATGATTCGGTCACGGGTGATGTTCGTATTCTCCCATCGAGGCATATGGTTCATCGCATGCGGACGACCGAAGGCGGCCCACCGCTGAGCGACACGGATCTCGACTCGTTCGAGCAGCGGTATGGGCTCAAGCTCCTGCCGCCTCTTCGTGAATTCCTGCTGGCCACCAACGGAGGCCGGCCGGAGCGCGACCTCTTCAAGCTCCAGGGCCTTCCTGGGAATCCCATCGGCCGGATCCACTTCTTCTTCGGGCTCAACGACCCCGTCGAGTCCTGCAACCTCGATTGGAACCTGGAGGTCTTCCAGGATCGCCTGCCACCAGGTCTGCTCCCCATCGCGACGACAGAAGGCGCGGACAAGGTCTGCCTGTCCGTGACCGGCGCCACAGCGGGCCAGGTGTTCTACTGGGACGCGCATGCCCGGCCGGGCACGACCAGCGTCCACTTCCTGGCGGAAAACCTCGACACCTTCATCTCGGCGCTCCAGTCGGACGCGCTATCGCCCACCGTGCTGGAGTCCTGAGTCACGGTCTCGCGGCGTACGCCCCTGGACGCTCGGACTCCGGAGGCATTGTCACGGGAGTGGGGCCTGTTATCACCCGGTGACGTTCTCACCGGGAGGCACCCGCACATGGCCATCGCCACCATCAGCCCCACCACCGGCAAGACGCTGCGCACGTTCGACGTGCTCTCGTCCGAGGAACTGGAGCGCAAGCTGCAACGGGCCGCGGATACGTTCCGCTCCTACCGCGAGACGTCCTTCGCTGACCGCGCCCGCTGGATGCGCCGCGCCGCTGAAATCCTCGAAGTCGAGGCCGGCCGCTTCGGCCGCATGATGACGGAGGAGATGGGCAAGCCCCTGGAGGCCGCCAAGGCCGAGTCCATCAAGAGCGCCACCGCGTGCCGCTACTACGTCACCCGCGCGGAGAAGCTCCTGCGCGACACGCCCATCGACGTGGATGGCGACACCGCCTTCGTGCGCTACCAGCCCCTGGGCCCCGTCCTCGCCATCATGCCGTGGAACTTCCCCTTCTGGCAGGTCGTGCGCTTCGCCGCCCCCGCCCTCATGGCCGGCAACGTGGGCCTCCTCAAACACGCCAGCAACGTGCCCCAGTGCGCCATCGCCCTGGAAGAAATCTTCCGCACCGCCGGCTTCCCTGAAGGCGCCTTCCAATCCCTGTTCATCGAAACGTCGGAGGTGAACCGCGTCATCGAAGACCCTCGCGTGAAGGCCGTCACCCTCACCGGCAGCGAGGGCGCCGGCCGCGCTGTCGGCGCCGCCGCGGGCCGTGCCATCAAGAAGGTCGTCCTGGAGCTGGGCGGCAGCGACCCGTTCATCGTCATGCCCAGCGCGGACCTGGACAAGGCCGTGCACACCGCCGTGTCCGCGCGCCTCATCAACAACGGCCAGTCCTGCATCGCCGCCAAGCGCTTCATCGTCGCCGAGCCCATCGCCCAGGAGTTCGAACGCCGCTTCGTCGAACGCATGCAGACCATGGTGGTCGGCGACCCCATGGACCCGAAGACCGACGTCGGTCCGCTCGCCACGCCCGGCATCCTCGAAGGGCTGCACGCCCAGGTGCAGGAGAGCGTGAAGGCCGGCACCCGGCTGCTGCTGGGCGGCAAGCCCCAGGGTGGCCCCGGCAACTTCTACCCGCCCACCGTCCTGGCGGATCCGCCGCCCAAGGCCCCCGCCTTCCATGACGAGCTCTTCGGCCCCGTGGCCACCCTGCTGCGCGCCCGCGACCTGGAGCACGCCATCGAGCTGGCCAACGCGACGCCCTTCGGCCTGGGCGCCAGCGTGTGGACCCAGGACGCGAACGAGCAGCGCCGGCTCATCGACGGCATCGAGGCCGGCATGGTGTTCGTCAACGCGCTCGTCGCGTCCGACGCGCGCCTGCCCTTCGGCGGCGTGAAGCACTCCGGCCACGGCCGCGAGCTGTCCGACCTGGGCATCCGCGAGTTCGTCAACGCCAAGACCGTCCGCATCACCGGCGCGGCCGGCGCACCTCCGCCGTCGAAGCACGCGGGCGAATAGCCCCGCCCCCGTCCATCAGCGCGTGCGCACCCGGCCGTCCACCGGCGCGCCGTGCACCTCTTCCAGCGCGGACGTCACCGCGTCCACCTCCGCGCCCAGCTGCTCCACGCTGTGGCGCAGGCCCGCGCCGGCCACGTCCGCGTCCGCCGCGTCCGCCGAGCGCACCCGCAGCACCTGGGCGTAGAGGTTCTCCAGCGTGTAGGCGAGCCGCGTGAACTCGGCCTCCAGCCGGTCCGCCGCCTTCGTCAGCTCCGCGCGCTGACGCACCTGTTCATCCAGCACCAGCAACGCCGCGCGCAGCCGGTCGCGCACCACCACGTCCTCCTCCGCGGCCTGGCGCGTCTCCAGCTTCTTGCGCTCGTCCGCCAGCCGCTGCACGTCCTCGGGCGGCGCCACCGTGCGCAGCTCTCGTTCGCGGCGGACGAGCTCGTGGCAGCTCTTGCGCAGGTCCTGCACGGTGCGCTCCGGCGAGCGCACCATCTCCTGCAACACGCCCTTCCCCGCGCGCAGCTCCGCGAGCAGCTTCTCGCAGACGGCGTCCACGCGCGTCAGGCGCGGATCCGCCGGCACCTTCGCCTGGGGCAGCACCGGCGCGGGCGACTCCTCCACGCGCGTCAACAGGGGGTTGTTGCGCGCGCGCAGGTGCTTCGCGGCCCCCTTGAAGAAGCCGAACGCCACGAACAGCAGCCACCAGTACTGATGCGGAAAACGCACCACAGTGGCCACGCACGCCAGCGCGACGACGAGCTGCCCCACGCCCACCACCGGGTTGCGCGAGGCCTCCTCCCGCGCCGCCTTCTCCGCGCGCTTCGCATCGCGGTGCGCCTGCTGCTGCGCGATGTACGCGTCGCGTTTGGAATGCCGCTCCGCGCGGCGCAGGGCGTCCTTCGACTCGCGCTCCCACTGCTTCTCCCACCGCTGGCGCTCCCGCTCCGCGCCGCGCTCCCACTCTCGTTCCCAGCGGTCGCGCTCCTTCTCGGTGGGCAGGCGGCCCATCCGGCGCACCCACGCCTCCAGGGCCGCGTCCTTGCGCGCGCGCCCCTCCTCGATGGCCGCTTCCAGCCGGCGCAGACGCTCGGCCGCGTCGTGAGGGGGCGAGGAGGCAGGGGGCGCTTCGCGGTCTCGGGGCACGAGGTGACGCTAACAACTTCCCCCGGGGTTGGGGACTGTCGTGGGTGGCCCCATAAGCGCAGGTGTTGAGCCATTGGCGCGCGGCGGCCAGGCGGACACGGTCACGCGGTGGTTCGCTGTAAACGGATGCGGTACTGGGAGGGCACGATGACCCTTCCCACCGCCGCGACCCGCCGCTTCCAGTGGTTCAGCATGGGCGTGCTCCTCTACAGCCTGGGCGTCATCCTTTGGGGCGCGTTCGTGCGCGCCACCGGCTCCGGCGCGGGCTGCGGCGACCACTGGCCCGTCTGCAACGGCGAGGTGCTGCCGCGCGCCCCCACCCTCCAGACCCTCATCGAGTACACCCACCGTGTCACCAGCGGACTGGCCACGGTGCTCGCCGTCGTCCTCTACGTCTGGGGCCGCCGCGAGTTCCCCAAGGGCCACCCGGGCCGCAAAGCGGCGTTCTGGGCGCTGGTGTTCATGCTCACGGAGGGCCTGGTGGGCGCGGGCATCGTGCTGCTCAAGTACGTGGCGCAGGACGCGCGCCTGGGCCGCGCGGTGTGGATGGGCGTGCACCTGACCAACACCTTCCTCCTGGTGGGCGCGCAGACGATGGTGGTGTGGGCGTCCAAGGGCCGCGCGCGCATGGTGTTCCAGCGCCAGGGCGTGGTGGGCGCGCTGCTGGGCGGGAGCATCGTCGGCATGCTGGTGCTGGGCGTCAGCGGCGCGGTGGCCGCGCTGGGCGACACGCTCTTCCCCGCCACCAGCCTCACGCACGGCTTCGAGCAGGACCTGTCGGAGACGGCGCACGTGCTCTTGCGCCTGCGCATGTTCCACCCGGCCATCGCGGTGGCCATGGGCGCGCTGCTGGTGTTCGGCGGCCGTCAGGTGGCGCGGCTGCGGCCCTCGCCGGACGTGCGGCGCGCTTCCGCGTGGCTCACCGGCATGTACGTCGCGCAGCTGTGCGCGGGCATCATCAACCTGGTGCTGCTGGCGCCGGTGACGATGCAACTGGTGCACCTGCTGCTCGCGGACTGCGTGTGGATGTGCGTGGTGCGGCTGTGCGCGGCGGGGCTCGCGGAGGACGCGCCGCGACTGGAGCCCGCCTCCGAGCCCGCCTCCCGCGTGGAGCCGGTGTAGCGCTCAGCCGCGCAGTCCTCGGGGCACGAGCACGCGCGCCACCGCTTCGAAGAGGCCGCTGACCGCGAGCGCGAGCACCGCCGCGGGCACCGCGCCCTCCAGGATGAGCCCCACGTCGTCCAGGCGGATGCCGGTGAGGATGGGCTGGCCGTAGCCGCCCGCGCCCACCAGCGCGCCCAGCGTGGCGGTGCCCACGTTGATGACCGCCGCCGTCTGGATGCCCGCGAGGATGGACGCCGCCGCCATGGGCAGCTCGATGCGCCACAGCCTCGCGCCGGACGGCAGGCCCAGCGCCTCCGCGGATTCGCGCACCTCCCACGGGATGCCCTGCAGCCCCGCCGCCGTGTTCCGCACGATGGGCAGCAGGCTGTAGAGGAACAGCGCCGCGATGGCCGGCTTCGAGCCGATGCCCAGCAGCGGAATCATGAACACCAGCAGCGCCAGCGACGGCACCGTCTGGATGACGCTCGACAGGCCGAGCACGCCCTGCCCCAGGCGTGGACGGCGCGCGGCCACCACGCCCAGCGGGATGGCCAGCGCGATGGCCGCCATCAGCGACAGCCCCACGAGGAACAGGTGCTCGCGCGTGCGCTGCCAGACTCGCGCGCCGCGCCCGTCCGTGCGCACCTCCGTCTTCAGGCCCAGTGAAGCCTGGAGGAAGTCCGCCGCCACCTGGGCCTCCGGCACGTGCTCCAGCCGCGCGCGGGCGTTGAGCTGGACCATCGCCGCTTCCGTCAGCGAGCCCTCCAGCCGGCGCAGCGCCTGGACCACCCGAGGCGCTCGCGTCTCCAGGTCCGCGCGATAGAGGAGCACGGCGTCGTACGCGGGGAAGTGGCGCCGGTCGTCCTCCAGCACGCGCAGCCCGTAGGCGGCGATCTCCGCGTCCGTGGAGTACAGGTCCGTGAGCTGGATGGCGCCGCTCTCCATGCCCCGGTACGCCAGGTCGTGGTCCAGGCCACGCACGTCGCGCTGGGGCAGGCCGTACGCGTCGCGCAGCGCGGGCCAACCGTCGCCCCGTTGCATGAACTCGTTGCTGAAGCCCACGCGCAGCTCCGGGTGCGCCTTCAAATCGGAGATGCGGCGGATGCCCAGCCGCTCGGCCTCCGCCTCCTTCATGCCCAGCGCGTACGTGTTGTTGAAGCCCAGCGACGCGCTCATCCGCAGGCCTTCGTCCGCGAGCGCCTTCCTCAGCGCGTCGTCGTCTGGCAGCGCGCGGCCCACGAGCAACTCCTGCCGCAGCGTGCCGGTGTACTCGGGATAGACGTCCAGCTCGCCCCGGCGCAGCGCCTCCCACAGCACCGTGGTGCCGCCCAGCTCGCGGCGATGCGACGCCCGTGCACCCGCATGCTCCGCCACCTGCGTCACCATGTCCCCGAGGATGACGGACTCGGTGAACTTCTTGGACCCCACGCGCACCTGGGGCCCGCCACCTTCGGTGCTCGTGCACGCGACGGTGAGCAGCAGCAGCCACGCCAGCGTCAGCGCGCGCATCATCCCGGCCTCCGCAGGGGCAGTGGGCGCTGCGCCTGGATGAAGCGCGTGACGAACGGATCCGCGGGCCGCGCCTCCAGGTCGTCCAGCGTGCCCTGCTGCACCACCTGGCCCTCGCGCATCAGCACGATGCCGTCTCCCAGGAAGGCGGCCTCCGCCAGGTCGTGGGTGACGAGCACCACCGTCTTGCCCAGCCGCTCGAAGATGCCGCGCAGGTCCGTCTGGAGGTCGTGGCGCACCAGCGGGTCCAACGCGCCCAGGGGTTCGTCCAGCAGCAGCACGTCCGGATCCAACATCAGCGCGCGCATCAACGCCACGCGCTGCCGCTGGCCTCCGGAGAGTTCGCCCGGGAAGCGCTCCAGCGCATCCTCCGGGAAGCGTGTCAGGTCCATCAGCTGCGCCAATCGCTCGCGGATCCGCGCCTCCGGCCAGCGCAGGTGCCGCGCCATCAGCGTGACGTTCCTCTCGCCGGTGAGGTGCGGGAACAGGCCTCCGCCCTGGAGCGCGTAGCCCACGCGTTGGCGCACGGCGAGCAGCGCGTCCGCGTCCTCCGGCAGGGGTTGTCCGTCGAAGAGCACGCGCCCCGTGTCGGGCCGGAGCAGGCCGTTGAGCAGCCGCAGCAGCGTGGACTTCCCACAGCCGCTGGGGCCGATGAGCACCGTGGTGGCGCCCTTGGGCAGACTCAAGTCCAGCGGGTGCAGTGCCTGCGCGGCACCGAAGCGCTTGGACACTCCTTCCAGGAGGAACACGAACGCCACGTCCCTTCAGCGCGGAGCGAACACGCCGTTGCAGGCGGTCGGAAAGGGGAAGGGCGCGCTCGCTGGGAGGCTGCACGCCGCGAACAGGCCCCAGCCCTTGTAGTTCACGCCGCCGGTCCAGACCTGGACTTCACCGCCACCCTCCTGCGCGGGCGCGGTGAAGCGGACGCAGCGCGTGGCCTGGCCCTCCACGTAGCAGTCGCGCACCTCCACGGGACCCGCTCCCGGGAGCGCGTCGCGCAACTCCTCCGCGCTCCGGTCGCGCCAGCGCTCCACCTGGCCCGCGCCCGGCGCCACCGGCCAGAAGATGCTCCAGGAGAAGGTGGACGCGGCACAGCGGATCCTCCCCGCGCGCGTCGTCGAGTCCGCGACCTCGCAGCCCTCCGGCAGGTACAGCACCCGCCACGGAAACCGGGGTGGCATGACGAGCGCCGATGGAGACAGCGTGTCGCCCTCCGGGTTGCCCCGCGTGGCCAGGTACGCGAACAACTCCAGACACCGGCCCAGCCCCGCGCGGACGTCGTCGCGCACCACGCAACCCAGCTGCCGCACGTGGCCCGCGGAGGGCGTCACCGCCGTGACGTAGCCACCCACCGTGCAGGTGTTCCCGCCGGAGCACTGCTCGAATCGGAGGGAGGGGTGCGGCTGTCCCGCGAGCGGCAGCTCGCCGCGGGCTTCCGTGAGGCCGGAGCCCAGCCTCGCCTGGACGCGGGCTCGGCCGGAGTCCACGGCTTGCGCCTCGCTCAGTCCGGGCTGTTCGTGCAGCCACACGGAGAGCGCGCCGCAGCGGTACGTGCGCGACGTGGCTGTGTCCGGGATGGGGACGCAGCCGTCGAAGAGGGGGCGCGCGTCGTCGACGAAGGGGCCCGAGGGCGTCACGCCCTTGGAGGGGACCGCGGGGGCCACTGGCGCCGACGCAAGACACGCGCTCAGCAGTCCCCCGAGTGTCACCCCCATCGCCGCGAGTGCCGTGCGCATCCGCGAGGGGATAGGCGCCGGACCCGGCCGAGTCAACCGGCCCGTCGGCCCGACGCCCACCGCGCTACACACGCGGGCACGACTACTTCACGTGCTTCAGCTGCTTCTCGATCTCTTTCGCCTTCGTCTCGTTGCCGCGGACGACGCGCTCTTCATTGCCCAGGAGCGCCAGGAAGCTGGCGTCGTTCTTGTACTCCTTGTGGCCTTCCTCGAGGAGGGACATGCCCTTCTTCTGGTCCTCCGCGATGCGCGACATGAAGGCCTTGTCGAACTCGGGGCCCTGCTTCGCCTGGAGCGTGGTGATCTCCTCGTTCGTCTTGTCGAAGGCCTTGCCCAGCTTCTCGCCGGAGCCCTTCATCTTCTCCTGGTAGCCCGCCTTCGCGCCGGAGCCGCCCGTGCCCATCTGGTCCTCGGAGGTGATGTTGCTGTCGGTGAGCGCGCTGACCTCCAGCTTCTTCTGCTCGGCCCAGTCGCGCAGGCGGGTCTGGCTCTGCTCGTGGTCCTCGCGCAGCTTGGTGGCGAACTGCTTCACCTGCGGATCCGACGCCTGCTGCTCCGCGAGCCGCGCCAGCTTGATCTGGCGGTTGTTGAAGACGGCCAGCGCGCCCACGTACTGCACGCGCTTGGCGGCCGCCTCGCCCACGGCCTTGCCCCGCTCCATCTCCTGCTTTTCCTGCTTGGACGAGTCTTGGGCGTGGGCCGCGAACCCCATCAGCCCCGTCATGACCGCCGCCGTCACCGCCCGCGTCTTCCAATTCGCCTTGCTCATGGGCCCTGCCTCCCCCGCCTTCGCGGATGAACGTTTGACGGGGGCAAGGTGTGGACGCGGAAGCCGGGTGCCAGGGCCGCCTGGCTGAGCGCCCTCCCCCCGGGTACGAGGCCCGAGGGATGAAACCGCGTCACTCCACCGGCAACAGGCCGCGCACCACCGCGCCGCGCCCCTGCGCCGCGGCCTGGGCCCAGCCGCGCAGGAGCGCCAGCACCTCCGAGGAGAAGCCAGGCGTGTCGAGCAGCGTGACGGTGGTGGCCATCCCGCCCGTCTGTGCCTGCTCGAAGCGCGCGGTGAGCCAGCAGGCCCCGGCGCCCACGCCCTCGGGCACCGTGCGCGACACCTCCAGCTCCAGCAGCGAGGACGGGGACAGCCACCCTTCCGCCCAGCGCAGCCGCCGCGCCAGCAGCGCGCTCAGGGATTCGCTCGCGGCCGTGGCCTGCAGCGGCAGGGGCTCGCCGTCGCCGGAGGGCAGGTACACCTCGCGCAAGAAGGGCGGCTCGCGGGTCAGCGCGTGCGCCGTCGCGCGCAGCCACAGGCGGCAGTCGCGCAGCACGTCCGCCGAGGCCGCCTCGAACGGGGGCAGCGGGTGGCGTGTCGGGGAGCGGCGGCTGCCCTTTCGGTCCGCCTCCACCTCCACGAAGGGGGACACGCGCGCGCAGCCCTCCACCGTGCCGTCCACCTCCAGCCCCAGCCGCTCCAGCCGCGGGCCCCGGCCCAGGCCGCGCCACAGGTCCACGAAGGCCGCCGCCAGCGGTGCCGCGTTCGCGACCGAGTACGGCCGCCACTCCACGCGCTGACACACCACGCGCGCCGACGGCACTCGCGCCCCGGGAGGCCCCAGCCCCAGCGTCAGGTCCTCGCCGCCCACCGCCACGCGAGAGGCCAGCACGTGCCGCACGGGGCCTTCCAGCAGCCACACCTGCAAGGCGCCTCGCGGCACCGCGCCCTCCACGTAGCGCGCGCCCAGCAGCCACAGCTCGCCCTGGATGAGCACGTCCTCGCCCCGGGGCGCGTGCAGGTTCGGCCTCGAGTCCTGACAGCCCAGCACCCAGGCCCCACGACCCTCCTGGACCCAGCGCACCCGAAGGCCCTCCGGCAACGCCTCCAACGCGCGCCGCGTGGCCTCCGCCTCGCTCATTCCCTCCGCCATTGGGCCCCTCTAACCAAACAGCGCTACGGTATTCTTACGTAATAGCTGTGATTCACCGCCCGTGTCAGCACGTTTTTCGTGGTTTCCCGAGTGGGTGGCAGGAAACCCGGTGGGTCTGGGTGGGGGTCCGGCGGGGGAACTAAG